>CAZBNJ010000016.1:0-38651 GCA_964493515.1 uncultured Oscillospiraceae bacterium
CGCGCCCCAGTTTTTCAGCGCGGCGCACAGCTCATCCGCGTGCTCCGGCGCAACGGTCATGCACAGACCGACGCCCATGTTGAACGTGTTGTACATATCGCGGCGACTTATCCCGCCCTCGCGCTCGATTATCCCGAACACCGGCGGCACCGGCATTGCGCCCCTGTCCAGCCTCAGCCCGATGCCGTCGGGCAGCATACGCGGCATATTCTCGTACCAGCCGCCGCCGGTCACATGGCATATCGACTTTGCAAAGCGTGTCTCCTCCACGTCGAGCACCGGCACATATATCTTCGTAGGCGTCAGCAGCGCCTCGCCGATGGTCGTTCCAAGCTCGTCGAAATGCTCGTGCAGCCTGCCGTCGAATATCTTGCGCACCAGCGAGAATCCGTTAGAGTGTACGCCGCTGGACGCGAGCGCGACCACCTTGTCCCCCGCCTTCACGTGCGACGGGTCGAGCATCTCCTGCTCGTCCACCACGCCAACGGCAAAGCCCGCGAGGTCGTACTCGTCGACCGGATAGAATCCCGGCATCTCGGCGGTCTCGCCGCCGACAAGCGCGCATCCCGCCTGACGGCAGCCCTCGGCAATTCCCGCGACTATCCGCTCAACGCGGTTCGGGAAGAGCTTTCCCTGCGCGATGTAGTCGAGGAAGAACATCGGCTTTGCGCCGGCGCAGATTATGTCGTTTACGCACATAGCGACGCAGTCGATGCCGACAGTGTCGTGCTTGTCAAACTCAAACGCGAGCTTCAGCTTGGTGCCGACGCCGTCGGTGCCGCTTACGAACACCGGATTGTGCATTCCGTGCAGATCCGGCTTGAACAGCCCGCCAAAGCCGCCAAGCCCGCCGATAACGCCCGGGATGCGGGTGCTCTCGACGTGCTTTTTGATGAGATTTACGCTCTCATAGCCCGCCGTGACATCGACACCCGCCGCGGCGTATGCCTCGCTTCTCGAATCCTTGACCATAGCTATCCTCCGTTATTCGCCGAGTATGCGGCGGAGCATCTCGCGGTACGCGTCCTCGACACCGCCCATGTCGCGGCGGAAGCGGTCCTTGTCCAGCTTCTCGTGCGTCTTTGCGTCCCAGAAGCGGCAGGTGTCCGGCGATATCTCGTCGGCAAGGACTATCGTTCCGTCGGGAGTCTTGCCAAACTCAAGCTTGAAATCGATAAGCTCCACGCCGTCGTCGAGCAGCTCGGCTTTAAGTATCTCATTTACCTTGAAGGCGTACTTGGTTATCGTCGCGACCTCCTCGCGGGTGGCAAGAGCCATCGCGTAGATGTGACCCTCCGCGAGCAGCGGGTCGCCGAGGTCGTCGTTCTTATAGCTGAACTCGATGGAAGGCTCGTGCAGCGGAGTACCCTCCTCCACGCCGTAGCGCTTGGAGAAGGAGCCGGCGGCGACGTTGCGGATTATCACCTCGAGCGGGACGATCTGAACGCGCTTGACGACCGTGTCGCGGTCGCTAAGCTCCTCTACGAAGTGGGTCGGGATGCCCGCCTTCTCCATCTGCTGCATGAAGTGGTTGGTCAGGCGGTTATTTATCGCTCCCTTGCCGAGTATCGTGCCCTTCTTCAGTCCGTTGAACGCGGTCGCGTCGTCCTTGTAGCTGACGATGCAGAGGTTTTGGTCGTCGGTCGCAAAGACCTTCTTTGCCTTGCCTTCGTAGAGCTGCTCGCGCTTTTCCATCTTAAATTCCTCCAAAAATAAATTTTGAAAGACCCGAAGGTCTTACGATATCACAGTTCTATCGCAGCGTCCGCCGCGGCGGTCTTTTCGCCAAGCTCACGCTTGTACGCCGCAAGCTTTTCCGCAAGTTCGTCGTCGGCTATCGCGAGCATTTCGGCGGCAAGTATCGCGGCGTTTGCGGCACCGTTTATCGCCACCGTCGCCACCGGAACGCCGGACGGCATCATCACCGTCGCGAGCAGCGCGTCCATGCCGTCGAGCGCCGCCGATTTCATCGGTATGCCGATGACCGGAAGGGTCGTGTGCGCGGCTATGACTCCGCCGAGATGCGCCGCCATACCCGCCGCCGCGATTATCACGCCGTAGCCCTCCGACTTCGCGGTCTTGGCTATCTGCGCCGCTGCGTCCGGCGTGCGGTGCGCCGACGCGACCCTGACCTTGTACGGTATGCCGAACTTCTCGAGGTTCCGCGCACACGGCTTCAACGCCTCGGCGTCGCTCGCGCTTCCCATGACGATGAGCACACTTTTCATCTCACTACCTCCGCAATTATTTGTGGATAATCATATAATAACAAAATATGCCGTCTTTTTCAATCCTGCACAACAAAAAATAGTGCCCAAAAGGGCACTATTTCAATATGTCCAATGTGGCGAGTTTTTCGCGTATCTCGGCAACGCGGCCGTCCCACGAGCACGCGCGGCCGTACTCCATGCGGCGCTCGGTCGGCGCGCGATCCGGCTCCGCCATAGCCCGCTCGCAGGCGGCAACGAACTCGTCCGCGCCGTCGGCGATGTACACCGCGTCCGCGAAATCGCGCACCTGAAGCGGCATCGGCGTTGTGACTATCGGCTTTCCGGTGGCGAGATACTCGTAGAATTTCAGCGGACTCACGTCCTTGGCAAGCCCGCCCGCGTCGAACAGGTTGAGGCACACATCAAAGCGCGATATATACGCGGGCAGCGTCTCGTGCTCCCTGCGTCCAAGCAGCCTCACGTTCGGCAGTGCCTCCAGCATGGACACATCCACCCCCGCGAGCGGAGCGCCGATGAACACCAGCGTCCAGTCGGGACGGCGGCGCGCCACCTCGGCTGCAAGCTCGCGGTCGATGCACTGCTGAAGTGCGCCGACAAATCCGAGTATCGGCGTGCGGATGTCCGCGATGTCGGCGGGTACCTCAAGCTCGCCGTCCGCCTTGGAGAACAGATCGTAGTTGCCGCCGTTCGGTATCATCCAAGTGTGCCCGCACGACTTCTCGAGCGTGTCGTACAGTCCCTTCGCGGTCGCGAACACCGCCGAGCACTTTGCCGCAAGCTCCGCCTCCATTCCGTCCACCAGCGCGGGATCTATCAGCCCGGGATACTGCGAGTGGCGGTCGACGCAGTCATAGACCAGCGCCGAGTGCGGGATGCGGTCCACCGCGTCGACGTTCGACGGATGATACACCCACAGCACCGGGTCGACAAACCCATGCTGTTTTGCGACATTTGCGACGAATTTCGCCGTCTTTTTGCCGTTTTTGCGGTTGAAAAAGCGATATTTGTTGTAAAACGGCAGCACCGGCGGCAGCGAGTACCGCGTGATGTTTTCCGCGACCTTTTCGCCGCCCTGCTTCCACTCGGTCATGCGCGGCTTCATCGACTTGTCCTTCAACGGCGCTATGACCGTTATCGGCGGGTCAAAGTAGAGTATCTCACAGTCGGTCATGCGGCTCATCACCTGCTGCTTGCGGGTCGGATGCGCGTGCCACGGCGTTGTCGAAAGGCATATCACCTGTTTTTTCATCATCTCTTACCTCCGTTCGGCGAGGACAGCAGCACCGCCGCGACCTCCACGTTCTTCCGCTCTATCCTTCGCAGACGCTCGGGGTCGCCGCCCGAACCGCCGCCCATCGCCCTGTCCACAAGCCCGAACAGCTTCTCGGCGGTCAGGTCCTCGATGTTCACACACAGCTCGATACCCATGTACTTCAAAAACGAGCTGACCTTTGGGTCGTACGCCACGCCTACCACCGGCACGCCCTGTCCCGCGGCGAATATCAATCCGTGCAGCCGCATGGACAGCACCGCTTTCATCCTCGAAAGCACGCCGATGACCACCCTCGCGCCCGACTGCGGAGCAAGCGCGAACGACTCGTGCTTCATCATCGCCGCGACCTCCTTTGCAGCCTCCGCATCGCGGCGCTCTATCGGCAGGAATATCGTGCCAAGACCGTACTTTTCGGCGGCATAGTCGGCGACTTTGGCGAACATCTCGCGCTTCGACTCCCAGTTTTTCCACTTCCGCAGCGCGAGACAGAAATACTCGCCGTTCGGGTCGATGCCCGAGCCTATCATCGCGCTCTCCGCCAGCGCGTCGTCCGAGCGGTCGAGGGTCAGCGCGGGGTCGGCGGCGAGCGTCACCTCCGGCGCGGTCACGCCCAGGGCGGCAAGCGTTTCAAGCGAACCGTCCTCGCGCAGCGTTATCGCGTCCACATAGCGGTTGAGGCACTTCGCGGCGCGCTTCTTGTTTCGATTTCGGCTTATCGGCCCGATGCCGCAGCCGTACATCATCACCTTTGCGCCCGACTTCTTCGCCGCGCGCAGCGTGTGAAGATAGAATATCAGCGAGCGGGTGCTGGTCACGTCCTGCATCAGGCTGCCACCGCCGTTTATATACAGCCGCGAGCGTCTGAACTCCCGCCGCATCGCTATCGGATTGAAGGTGTAGGACGAGTCCACGCGGTTGTGCAGCCGTGTCGACTTCGGGTCGCGCGACATGACGTGCAGCCTGAGGTCAGGGTCTATGCTGCGCAGCTCGGCGACTATCGCCTCGAGTATCGCGTCGTCGCCGGCGTTGTTCTTGCCGTATGCGCCGCAGATGGTCACCTCCGCGCGGTCGGACTTTGTAAATCCGCTGCGCCTAAGCACCGCGTCGTATATCTCAAGCTGGCGCGAGATGGTCGCCTCCAGCGAAAACGATTTCTTCGTCTTTTCAAACAGCGCGTCGGCATACTTCTCGCGCAGCGCGCCGTCGGTCGCAAGCGCGGTCAGATGCGCCGCGAGCGTGTCCACATCCTGCGGGGTAAAGAGCAGTCCGTTCACGCCGTGGTCGATGAGCACCGGCACGCCGCCCACTCGGCTGGCGACGGTGGCGCAGTGTCTGCGTGCGCCCTCGGTCAGCGCGTACGGGAAGGTCTCGGAGAGTGATGTGAGCAGATTTATGTCCAGCGCACGGTAAAAGCTGTCCATGTCCTCCACCCATCCCGCAAAGGTCACGCGGTCGGCAATGCCAAGCTCGGCGGCAAGACCTTTCAGCATAGCCTCGTCCTCGCCGTCGCCCGCGATTATCAGTTTGAGATTTTTCGGTGCCTTCGCAAACGCCCGCAGCAGCGTCGGATAGTCCTTGACCGGATTCAGCCTCGCCGCGATGCCGCACACGACCTCGCCCTCGGATATCGTCACGCCGAATTTTGCGAGCGCCGCCGCGCGGTCAAAGTTCTCCGGCTCGGGGTCGGAGAAGTCCACGCCGTTGTATATCGGAAACACACCGTAGGGCGAAAATCCGCGCTCGATGAGCATATCCGCCACCGGATCGCTTACCGCGACGTGCCAGGTGATGCGGCGCAGCGCGAATCGGTTGATAAGCCCGAAGGTCAGCGCGGCGACGGGTCTGCCGAGGTAGTCGAGTTTTGGGTCGGAGTGCACCGTCGAAACGACCGTCGCATGCTCCAGCCGTTTGAGAAGCATACCGCACATATTTCCCCGCGCGCCGTGGCAGTGGACAAGGTCGTATCCGCCCTCGCGGTACAGCTTGCGGAGCGCCTTCATCGACGACCGAAGCCCGCCGTCGATGACCACCGTGTCGATGCCCTTCGCGCGCGCATCGTCCGCGAATTCGCCCTCGCGAAAGCTCACAAGCGTCGCGTCCGCGCGGCCCTTGAGACCGGCGAGCAGTCCCAGAACGTGGGTCTTTGCGCCGCCGACGTCTCCGCCGCCTATCAGATGCAGTACCTTCATCAATTTGGTTTCTCCCCCCGCCGCTGCAAGTTTATCAAAAGTTTATTGTGATAAAAGCTTGTTTCGCGGCGCAATATGCTGTAAAATAGACAATGCTATTATACAGCCGCAGGCTGTCCAGGTCAAGGAGGATTATCGAAATGAAGCTCGTAAACGAGAAAGGCAAGCTTTTCGGCATCATCAACATCGTCGACCTGCTCGCGGTGCTGCTCATCGTCTTTGTGGTGGGCGCCGTCGCGTGGAAGGTCTTTGGCGACCGCATCGCCGCGGAGACCGAACTGAAGAACAAGCAGCACCAGATAGACAAGCTGGCGGCAAACCGCATAAGCGTCACCTACACCGTCCGCTGCTCGACGCTGCGCAACGCATATTACGACGAGCTGGTGGACTTCGGCTTTCCGCAGCAGCTCGCGATAAACGACGGCCCGATCGACGGCGCGTACATCGTCGACGCGTACACCGAGGAGGCGACAGCCGTCTTCGGCGACAGCGACGGTGTGAGCGTCATGTCCGGCTACGGCGACCGCGTGGACATTGTGCTGACCATCAAGGCGGACGTGCCCCCCGCGGCGTTCATTAAGATCGGCTCGCAGGAGATCCGCGTCGGCAAGAGCCACATCGTCAAGACCCAGTTCTGGGAAGTCACCGGCATAATCGAGACGCTCGAGTGCGACCCGCAGCCGTTCATAACCGCGGGACAGAGCTCGCTTGTGATACCCGAATTCGCGGACTGAGCGCATGGAGAAGAAATCTATGCTCCGCATGAGCGCCACCTGGCGGGCAATTACGGCGCTCATCGGATTCGTTAAATATAGCCTCATCGGACGGTTCTTCGGCGCGTTCGGACGGTCGTGGGAGCACTCCCGCACCGCCGTCGCCACCGACCGTCTACTCGGCGCGGACGCGGTCATGACCGAACGCTCGCTGTTCGCGAGGATGTACGGCGCGGTCGCGCGGTGGATAAGCCGCGTCGGAGCGGTCATGCGTCCCGCGACCGAGCGCAGCCTCGTCTGCCGCTTCTGGAGATGGCTCCAGAAGAGTGCTCTCGTGCGGCTGCTGTTCGGCCATTCAACGCGGCGGCTGCTGGTGGTCATCTTCGCGCTCTACCTGCCTGTCGACTGGGCGCTGCGTGAGTTCTCGCCTGTTGCCGCGCTCGCCACCACATGGGACGAGCTGTTCCTCGCGTTCGGATTTGCCTACGCGGTGTTCCAGCGGCTGCTCGCCCCCGAGGACGAAAGGCCGCGCGTCACTCCGCTGGACACACTGATACTCGCTTTCTGCGGACTCGGCGTGCTGCTGACCGTCATGACTGCGGAGGACGGGCTTAGGATAGGGATATCCGGACTGCGCGCCGTTGTGCAGTATATGCTTTGGTTCTTTGTGCTGACGCGGATAATGCGCGACGACGGCGACGTGAAGGCGTTCGTCGCGGCATTCGTCGGTGTCGGGCTTCTCACCGCGCTTCACGGCATCGCGCAGTATATCCTCGGCGTGGAGATACCGCAGCACTGGGTGTCGCAGGCGGAGGTCGGCGTCCGCTCGCGCGCGTTTTCGATATTCGGCAGCCCGAACATCATGGGCAGCTTTATGGTGATGTCCGCGCCGCTCTGCGCAAGCTATGCCTATCGCGCAAAGACAACCGGCCGCAGGGCGCTCGCGTGGATAGGCGTGCTCGTCATTGCGCTCGCCTGCCTTGTCACCTTCTCGCGCGGCGCGTGGCTCGGCTTTGCGGTGATGGTCGCGGCGTTCGCGTGGCTCCGCGACAAGCGGCTGTTTGCGCTTGTCGCGCTCGCGCTCGGCTTTGCTGTCATGGTGCCCGACGTTGTCAACCGCATCACCTTCCTTTTCACCGATGAGTTCAAATACGCGTCGCAGTTTGGCGGCCGCGAGGGTCGCTGGCGCGAGGGCATGAGACTGCTCGAGTCCGCCGACCCGATGCTCGGCTACGGACTCGGACGCTTCGGCGGCGCTGTCGCGATGCAGAATCAGGTGAACCGACACCTGTCCTACTTCTATCTCGACAACTACTACATGAAAACGCTCATCGAGATGGGATATATCGGACTTGGCGGCTACCTGCTGCTGCTCGTCGGCACGATATGGGTGGGACTTCGAGCGGTCTATCGCGCGAAAAACACCGAGTTCGGCGCCGTCGCGTGCGCGCTGCTGGCAGGTATGGTCGGCGTGCTGACCCACTGCTACACCGAAAACATCTTCGAGGTGCCGTACATGAACGCCTACTTCTGGGGCATGGCGGCGGTGCTGGTGTGGCTCGGTTTTCTGCGAAAGCCGAAGTCCGAGTGATACAAAACGCAAAAGAGAGCCGGTCTCCTGACCGACTCTCTTTTTGTTACGCCGCCGTCTTTTCCGCCGACTGCGCGCTCTCCTCGAGCATTCGCGTCACGAATATCCCGTAGCCGCGCGTAGGCGAGTTTATCAGCACATGGGTCACCGCGCCGACAAACTTGCCGTTCTGGATTATCGGGCTTCCGCTCATCCCCTGGACGATGCCGCCGGTCGCCTCGATAAGCCGGGGATCGGTTATCTCAATGACCATGTCCCGCGGCGCCGCGTCTCCGTCCGCCGACACCTTCTTTATCTCTATCGAATACTGCTCGACGGTCGAGCCGGACACGTTGGAAAGTATCGTCGCCGCGCCCGCCTTCACCTCCGACGGCTGCGCCACCGGAAGCGCCGCGGTCATGTCTATTCCGAGGTCGTCCGCGCTTACGCGTCCAAAGACTCCACATTCGGTGTTCGAGTACAGCTCGCCGAACTCGTCGCTCAGGTCGAAGTTTCCGCTCAGCTCACCCGGGTTGCCGGCCTCGCCCTTTCGGACCGACGCGACGGTCGAGCGCACCAGCGTACCGCTCGCCACCGGCATCAGCGCCGAGGTGGACACGTCGTTTATCCCATGTCCGAGCGCTCCGAACGTGCTGCTCGCGGGATCATAGTAGGTCAGCGTTCCAATGCCCGCCATGCTGTCCCGCACCCACGCGCCCAGACGGTAGCCGCCATCCTCATCGCTTTTGATAGGACTTATCACCGCGACATGGCGGCTTCCGTCCCGCTCGTAGGTCAGCTTCACCTCGCGCGAATCGGTTATCGCCGCCTTCAGGTCACCTGCGCTCGTTATCTTCTTTCCCGCGACCGCAACTATCAGATCGCCCTCGCGAAGTCCCGCCGTCTTTGCCGGACACGCCGAATTTCCGTCGCACACCACGTCCACAAGCCCCACGACCAGCACGCCGTCCGACGCTATCTTTATGCCCGCCGCGCGTCCGACCGGCACCAGCATCCGCGTACTGCCGCTCACCGCGACCGCGTCGTCGACCAAAACAGAGCGTTCGTCCGACGCCGCCGCGGTCATCGGTATCGTCTGCGCCGCGCCGAAAGCCATCACGACCGCCAGCGCCAAAACCGCCTGTCTGAACCATTTGCGTCCAATAATTCCCACTTCCTTCCAAAAAGAAAATCTCACGCGCCGAAAAGCGCGCAAGATTATCTTTCCCGAAGGCGTCGAAAAAATCGTGACAAATAGAGCCGCAATCGGTCTATTTTTCGCGAATTGACACACTCAATTTGCCATATTTCCAAACCAATTATTCAAATTTTTTATTTTATCTTTTCGACCGGAAGCCACAGCTCGCAGTAGTCCATCTCGGGCGGTGCGTACATCTCGATGTTGCCGTTCAGGCGCAGGCGATAGTCCTTGCGGGACGGCAGCCACTCGCTCCACATCCTGGTGTTCGTGTCCTGGAGGGTGCTCATCTTGCAGGGAAATACCGCCCAGTCGCCCGCCTCGAAGGTCACCGCCTCGCAGCCGTCGGGGATCTCGTCCCACGGCTGATAATTGTCAGCGATGAGATAGTCGAAGATCGTTCCCTCCTGGTCCAAGCACACGCCGAACGCGCCCATGACAGGGCGATCTTCGCCGCTCATGTACTCTTCCCACCACTTCGGTATCTCCTGATAGGATGTCTCTGTCGAGAAGCGGCGCTTCAGTCCAACCACCGTGAACGCCTCTTTGTGCATTATCTTAAATTCCATGTTGCTCTCTCCTTTCAGCAGTCTTGTCGGATCGAGAGGTTCGAGGTACCGCAGCTCGGCGCCCGGGTCGACCGCCGACGGCATCACTCCGTGGAACTTTGCAAACGCGCGCGCAAATCCGTCCGGCGACGAGTAGCCGTACTTCATCGCGACGTCTATCACCTTCGCGCCGTCCGACTTCAGCTCACGCGCGGCGAGGCTGAGCCTCCGTGCGCGCACATACTCGCCTACCGTGTACCCGCACATCGCCGAAAACATTCGCTGAAAGTAAAACGCCGAGATGTAAGCCTTCGACGCGATATCCTCGACGGTGAGCTCCCCATCCAGATTCGCCTCGATGTACTCGATCGCGCGCCGTATTCCGTTTGCGATATCCACGTCTCCTCCCCCTTTCCAATGCCATTGTAGCACTCTGTCCGACCGACCGCACGACTTTTTCTGCCAAAGAGCGAAAAGCAGACACGCGAAACGGCGTGCCTGCTTTCGATGATACCGTATGTCAGTTGTTGGTCGGCATTCCGCCCTCGATAAAGTCGCGGATGTCGTCGTTCAGTTCCTTTATGTTCTCCTCGCCGATGTATATCATGTGTCCCGACTGATAGCCCTTGACGCACACGCGGTCGAGCGGCAGTCCGCCGTGGTCGAGCGTGTAGTAGACATGGCCTATCATCGTCGCGCCGTCGTACCAGCCGTTCGCGAAGAACGAGCGCATACCCGGCGTGCGCATCATGGCGTTGCGGAGCTGCTCGCCGGTCGTGCCGCGCGGCGACTCCTGATTCCACTTCGACTCCCTGGTCTTGAAGTCCCACATCGCGGCGGAGGGCACGAACACGCGGTCCAGCTTGATGCCAAGCAACGGGAAGATCACGCCGTTGAGCGCCGAGATGAAGTACGAGCCGTAGCGGTCGGTGGACGCGTCGTCACGGATGCCGACAGTCTCCTCCACCAGCTCGGGATTGTAGCGCGGACGGGTGATGCGTCCGTCAAAGCGCGCGACCGACTTGTTCTGCTGCTTCGTGACCTCGATGCGGAAGGTCGCGTCGTCGATGCGCAGGCCGCGCTTTTCAAGGTACTCCGCCGACATTCCGGTGTAGTAGGATATCTTCTTCACTATCTCCTCACGCTCGCTGCCCTGGAGACGCTCGCCCTTGTACAGCGCAAGCAGGTAGTCGTTGTCCGCGAATTCCTTTGCCTCGGCGACAAACTCCTCCACCGTCTGGTTCGACGGATGGTTGTGATACCAGTTTATGCCGGCGTAGGTCGGGAACCCTATCACCGACGACTCGACGGGTATCTCGCGTCCGAAATACTTGCCGACCGTGACCGTGTTTCCGATAAAGACTATGCCGTCGAAGGTCAGCGTGTAGCTGCGGTCCTTGCCGCCGGTCACGCCCATGCCCGCCGCCACCGCCGAGCGGGTGCAGCCGTAGCTCTCGCCGACGAGATACCGCGGGCTGAGCCAGCGGTCATAGCGCGCTATCCACTTTTCAATGAACACGAGCAGCGCCTCCGCGTCCTCCTCGATGCCGAAGAAGGTGCTCGCCTTCTCGTCGTCGAGCAGCAGTCCGTAGCCGGTGCCGACCGGATCGACGAACACGATGTCCGCCACGTCGAGCAGGCAGTCGGGGTTGTCGATGACCTCGAACGGGCCGAGCGCCGACGGACGGTCGGGCGCCTCGGTGTAGGTTATGCGCTTGGTGCCGAGGAATCCGGCGTGGACATACATCGACGACGAACCGGGGCCTCCGTTGTAGCAGAAAATGACGGGACGGCTCGCGGTGTCCTTCACGTCGCTGCGGAAGTAGGAGTAGGAGAACATCGACGCTATCGGCTTGCCGCTGTTGTCGTAGAAAACGGTGTCCTCGCTGACTGTGTGGTAGGGTATCTTCTGTCCGCGAAGCGTTATCTCTCCCTTGGATTCAAATCGCGCGGGTTTGAATTCATTCTGAGCAAAGTTTTCGGTCTTATACATGGTCATACCTCCCACGGAAAATGTTAGTTGCATTATACCACCTTGCGGCAAAAATTGCAAGCTCTGCACGCACAAAATTTCAAAATTCGACTTGTCTTGCCTTTCGTCTCGACGTGTGATAAAATCGGTGTAAATCAACGAACCAACGGAGGCAAACGGATGGAGAATTCGATACGGCGCATGACCTCGGCGATAGTCGACATACTCGCCGACCGCGAGCCGTCGATCTACCTCTACGGCTCGGTCGTGCTCGGCGACTTCCGCCTTGGGTGGAGCGACATCGACCTGCTCGTTCTGACACAGCGGAGCATCACCGATGAGCAGGCGGAGCGGCTGGTCGGGCTGCGGCAGTCGATGCTTGAGCGCGAGCCGGACGACCCCTACTTCCGCTCGTTTGAGGGCGGCATGCTGTCGCTGGACGCGTTTCGGTCGGGCGAGCCGGACAGGGTCGTCTACTGGGGCACGAGCGGACAGCGGATAACCGACCGCTACGCGTTTGACAGCTTCAGTATGGACGAGCTGCTCGAAAACGGTCGGCTGCTGCACGGCGAAGATGTTCGCGGCGCGCTGAAACCGCCGTCCTTTGACGAGCTGCGGCGCGACGTGGCTTACCACTACGACGCGATACGCAAATACGCGCAGACCACCGACCGCAGTCTCTACTCGTTCGGATGGCTGCTCGACATCGCGCGAGGCATCTACACCCTGCGCAGCGGTCGAGTGACAGCCAAGACCGACGCGGGCGTGTGGGCGCTTGAAAACGACCTCTGCCCCGACTCCGATGAGCTGGCGACCGCGATCGAGCTGCGGCACGACCCGCGCCTGTTCGACGACGAGATGCGCGACCACGCGGCAACGCTCGGTCCGGCGGTGCAGCGATTTGCCGACCTGCTTGAGCGCGAGCTCGAGCTGTCCGAGCACCGCGGCTGACCATTTTAAAAAACGCAAAACAAAAGAACACGCATGATGCGTGTTCTTTTGCTGTATTCGATATTTTCGCTCGCTTACATCGTGACAAAGATGAACTTGAACACGAACAGCAGCGCTATCAGCGTAACGACGATGTCGCTCTTCTTGTAGTTGCCGGTGAACAGCGTGATGAGCACATACGCTATCGCGCCGATGCCGATACCGTTGGCTATCGAGTAGGTCAGCGGCATCATGATGAGCGCGAGGAACGCCGGAACCGCGCTGCGCATATCGCTCATGTCCACCGCGCCGAAGTTCTTGAGCATCAGCACGCCGACATAGATGAGCGCCGGGGCGGTCGCCGCCGACGGGATTATCGACGCGAGCGGGCTGAGGAACAGGCAGACGCCAAAGCATACGGCGACGATTACGCTGGTAAGTCCGGTGCGTCCGCCGGCAGCAACGCCTGCTGCGCTTTCAACAAAGGTGGTGGTTGTCGAGGTGCCGAGCACCGAGCCCGCGACGGTTGCGACCGAGTCGCTGAGCATCGACTGATCCATGTTTATCGGGTCGCCGTTCTTGTCCAGCATCTTCGCCTCGGACGCCGCGCCGTACAGCGTGCCGACCGTGTCGAACATGTCGATGAGGCAGAAGGTGATTATCAGCACCAGCGCGTTGAACACACCGCCGATGTGCGCGCCGCTGAACGCGCTCGACCACGCCTCCGCGCTGAATATGCCGGTGACACCGACCGTGCCGAAGTCCTTAAACGACTGTCCGATGTTGCTGATGTCAAAGCTCGGAGCGGTCCAGGTGAACAGGTAGTAGAGAACGGTGGAGACGAGTATTCCGATGATGACGCTGCCGCGCACGTTCTTCTTGCTGAGCACCGAGATGATGATGAAGCCGAGCAGAGCGGTCAGCGCCGGAATGACGCTTGCGAAGTCGCCGCCTGCTATCGCTCCGTGGATGTCGACAAACTGCACCAGGGTGTACTGGTTGGTCTGCACGATGCCGACGTTCTGGAAGCCGATGAACGCGATGAACAGGCCGATGCCCGCCGGAATAGCCTTCTTGAGGCACTCGGGCATTGCCTTTGCAACGTAGCTGCGCGCCTTGGTTATCGACAGCAGCAGGAACACGATTCCGCTGAGGAACACAAGGACGAGTCCGGAGTGATATCCGGTTATGACATCCTCGCCCGCGAAGAATGCGCCCGCGACGAACGTGGTGCAGAAGAAGGAGTTGAGACCCATGCCGCAGGCAAGCGCAAACGGCATCTTTGCGTACAGTCCCATGACGAGAGTACCGATTATCGCCGCGAGTATCGAGGCGATGTAGACCGCGTTCCAGATCTGACCCATCGTACCGGCATCGGCGCCCAGGCCGGCAAGCCATCCCGCGGAGCCGCCCGCAGCGACCTGCGCCGGATTGACGAACACGATGTACGCCATTGCGAAGAAGGTGGTAATGCCGGCGAAGATTTCCGCCCTGACCGTGGATCCGCGTTCTTTGATACCGAAGAACTTGTCCATAAGTACATTTCCTCCCTAAAACAAAAATTTTTGGGTTCCCTTTGCCCCAAAATTCCTACGCCTTTACTATAAACGCTTATCCGACAAAATGCAAGAGATTTTCCAAAAAAATTCAAATTTTGTGTGTTATGTAAGTTTGCGGTTGCCACAGCTCGGCATTTGTGGTAAACTTTTCTGTGTGCGTATCCAAAATAATTGCGGAGGCGAACTGAAATGGAATATAAAATGAAGATAGCGGGGCTTGAGCGCAGTCTGCCGCTCTGTCCGATATCCGACGAGCTGAACATCGCGGCGTTCGTCATATTCGGCGACGTTGAGCTGACCGAAGCCTGCGCCCGCGAGCTGCTGAAGCGCGCGCCGGAGCACGACATCCTGATAACCGCCGAATCGAAGGGCATCCCGATCGTCTACGAGATGGCGCGCCAGGAGAACGCTCCGAGCTACATCATCGCGCGCAAGGCGGCAAAGCTGTATATGCGCGACATATTCTCGGTGCACGTCAAGTCGATAACCACCGCCGGCGTGCAGACCCTCTTTCTCGACGGTGCGGACAAGGCTAAGATGCAGGGCAAGCGCGTGATAATCGTTGACGACGTCATCTCCACCGGCGCGTCGCTGAGCGCCCTTGAGCAGCTGGTCGAGCAGGCGGGCGGCAACATCGTCGCGCGCATGTCGATACTTGCCGAAGGCGAGGCGTGCGACCGCGGGGACATCACCTATCTCGAGCGGCTGCCGCTGTTCGACAAGGCGGGCAATCCGATAGACTGATGAGCGCCAAGACCCGCGCAAGGCTCGCCCGCGTTGCAAAGGAGCTTGCCGAGCTTCCCTTTCACGGCTCTGTCGACGGCAAAGAAGCAAACATTCAGCCGATAGTCGACCTCTTCCCAAAGTGGAGCGTCGAGGAAGCCGAGAGCCTGTGGTGCGCCGCGTTCGTCTACTACTGCTGCGTTCACGCCGGATTCGACTTCCCCTGCGTACCCGAAGGTGCCACCTGCAGTCTCGCGGGCTGCAACGCCTGGGAGGAATTCGCGATGAACGACAGCCGCGTAGCGTACCACCGCGGCGACGCGTCGTTCGTCCCCGAGGCGGGCGACATCGTGCTCTACGACCGCGTATTCTGCGACGCGGAGCACGACCACATAGGCATCGTGCTCGAGGTCGGGTCGGATTCGCTCATCGCGGCGGAGGGCAACATCTTCGACCGCAACACATCAGGCATCGTCACGCGGCCGCTCGACGAGCACATACGGGCGTACATCAGGATACCCGACGGCTATACTTACAGAGAATAGTGCGCTGCAATAAAGACAGCTATCCGTTGCGGATGGCTGTCTTTTTGCGTTCAGAGCTTCGAGGTCTCGCTTCGTCGCGTCAGCCGACCATCAGCGCCGCTATCGGAAGCAGCACCGCAAGCCCGATGAGATTTGCCAGCGTGAACACAAGCATGTACCGCCCCATCTTTCTGTCCGGCTGTGCCAGATAGAATTTGAGCGATATCAGGCTCGCAAGCGACGCGACCGGCGTCCCAAGACCGCCAACGTCCACTCCCGCGAGCAGACCGAGCGCGTTGTCGGTAAATCCGCTCAGCAGCACCGCGGCGGGCACGTTGCTTATCACCTGGCTCGCCGCCGCCGACGCGATCAGCGTGTTTTTCTCGACGATGCCGCTCAGGAATCCGTTTATCTGCGGAAGTCTGCCCAGGTTGCCGCTGAAGATAAAGAAGCAGACAAAGGTCAGCAGCAGGAAATAGTCCACCTCTTTGAGCAGCTTCGGCGCAAGTATAAGCAGTGCCACGACCACAACGGCGGTCAGTATCGGATAGGGCAGCACCCGAAACACCGACAGCAGGCAGAGCGCGAACAGCACGACACAGCACCAAAATCGCACCGGATCGCCAAGCCTCGCGCGCTCGCCGAATTCCAGCTCGACCCGCTCGCCGCCGCCGAACACCGACGCGAGCACCAACAAAAGCAGGCTTATCAGCGTCAGCGGAACGAGCAGTCCGAAGAAGTCGCCCGCCGACATCTCGTACTTCGCGTAGAGGAACAGATTCTGCGGATTTCCCACCGGCGTCGCCATGCTGCCGAGGTTTGCCGCTATCGTCTGGAGCACGACCACGCGTATCATCGCGTCGCGGCGGCCGGCGAGATCGAGGATGAATATCGCAAACGGCACGAACGCGATGAGCGCCACGTCGTTTGTGACGAGCATCGACAGGAAGAAGGGCAGCAGCACAAGCACAAGCGTCACCGTGCGAAACGACTTCTTTCCCACGAGCAGTTTCTGCGACAGCAGCTCGAAAAGTCCGCAGCTCTTGAACCCCGCCACCACCGCCATCAGACAGAACAGCAGGCAGAGCACCCGCAGGTCTATGTAGCCGAGATATTCGGCGGACGGCGGCACAAAAAACATGGACAATACCGCCAGCAGCGCCGCGATGATGAGCACCGGCTCTCTTTTCACAAATGCAAGAATATGTTTCATCTTTTACCCCACTCAAAAACAGCGACGACCGCCGTCGCCGCTGCTTTCAGTCTATTTTATAGCGATGGCGTAGTCGAGCACGACGCAGCCGTCGGCGTCCGGAGTAGTCCAGTTCGGGCAGGCGTAGCGCTCGATGCACCAGTCGTCCTCTTTGCGCGCAAATCCCTGCGCCCTCAGCGCGTCGAGGCAGGCGTTGTGCGTGTCCATCGTGAAAAACTCGCCGCTGCCCTCCCTGTCGCGCAGATAGCATACGGCATAGTCAGTCGGCTCGATGTCGACATACTCAAAGCCCTCCGGCACTGGCGTGTCGGTCGGGAAAAGCATACCCACCCAGCGCTCCGGGCTGCCGTCAACTATCCGCACCGCGCCGAGATAGGCGTCGCCGTTGAAATCGAGGCGAGGCGCGCGCTCGAGGATGTCGAACCAGCCGTTTTCCCACCACTCGCCCCAGTTGGGCGCGGAGGCATACTTCCTGCCGATAAGACGCGCGGCGGGGCAGGATTCACCGACGATCTTGACGATTTTCACAGCGTACTTCCTCCGTTTTTTACTTTTGATAGCACAAAAGGTACGTCAAAGCGTACCTTTCGTCTCTGGAGGCGCCACCCAGAATCGAACTGGGGGTGAGGGCTTTGCAGGCCCCTGCCTTACCGCTTGGCTATGGCGCCGAAATATTTGAGGACGGGCGTGCTGCCCGCCCTCTATGGTGCCTCCGGGCGGAATCGAACCACCGACACGGGGATTTTCAGTCCCCTGCTCTACCAACTGAGCTACAGAGGCAAATATGGCGACCCGGATGGGGCTCGAACCCACGACCTCCAGCGTGACAGGCTGGCGTACTAACCAACTGTACTACCGGGCCACATGAATGGTGGGAACAACAGGGCTCGAACCTGTGACCCCATGCTTGTAAGGCATGTGCTCTACCAGCTGAGCTATGCTCCCGAGCAACCGTGCGACGATTATTATAACGTAAATTCGCCGTTTTGTCAACACCGAGAGCCGAAGTTTTCCAAAATTTTTCTGCGGACGGAGGATGCTCTATCCTCCATCCGCAGTATATGCCGAAATCTTATTTGCGTACCACTCGGATTATGCGGGTTATCGCGGCAGCGAGCAACAGGTTGGTCGCAAGCTCCACAATGAAATTACCGCCGCACAGGCCGAAGATGATGTACTGCACCATCGAGCTGTTGCCGGCCGCCCATCCGCTTATCGTGCTGAAGAAGAACGCAAGCATTCCGACGATGAACAGTCCGGTGTTCACGACCGGACAGACGATGCCCGCCGTGATGACGCCGCCGAGTCGGCTCTTCTTTGCGATGACCGCGTAGACAGCGCCCGCCGCAAGTCCTGCCGCCGCGCCCTTGATGATGCAGATGAGCACCGTGGCGACGGGATTTATTCCCATCAGAAGCATTACCGTGCCGCCGTCCCAGCCGAGTATGCCGGTGATGAGCACCACCAGGCCGAACACTCCGCCGAGCATCGCGCCGGTACCCACGCCGTAGACCGCCGCTCCGATTATGATCGGCGCGAGCGCAAGCGTGATCGAGAACGGGCCGAACTTGATGAAGGTGCAGATTATCTGCACAACGACGATTATCGCGGTAAGTATCGCGATGCCCGTCATCCGCTGCACCTTGCCGTGGGACGTAGAACTCTGCATATTCCATTACCTCCGCTGCCGCCCCCGCACTTGTCCACAGGGTACGGCGCATATTTGGGACGTATGCCCCATGCCTTGATTATACGCAATCGCGCGGAAAAATTAAAGATGATTTTAGTCCGAATCGACGTGAGCTATCGGCGCTTGGTTTGTGCGTTTTTCACATAGATGGCGTAGAGACCGTCGCAGAGCAGTCCCTCCGTCTCCACCGCGCCGAGCGTCGAGCGGCGCACGAACTCTCCCGCCTGCTCGCCGGTCGCGACCACCCTGTCCGTCCCCACCTCGGCGCACATACGGCGAGCCAACGCCTCCGCCGCACCCGCGATGCCGTAGCTAAGTCCCGCGTTGACCGCGTCCTTGGTGGTCATTCCCATCGGCGCGTCGGTGAAGTTGAACCCGAGCGAGCTGAACAGCGCCGCGTTTTTGAGCGCCTCAAGCGACGGCTTGACTCCCGGCAGTATCGCGCAGCCGCGGAAGCGACGCTTGTCGTCCACCGCCGCCACCACCAGCGCGTCGCAGAAGTACGCGACCACGAGCGGCGGCTCAAATCTGCCCAGCGCGCCGGCTATCACCGCAACGATGTCCGCGCCGAGCTCGGATGGATTGCTGCTCTCTATCGCAAAGCCGGTGCGCGTGCCCGGGCCTATCGTCATCGGACGCCGTCCGGTGATGCGCTTTATCGCGTCGGACGCCGCGTCTGTCATTGCCGGAACGACGCTTGCGATAATGCCGCCCACGGCGTCGGTCGGTTTCGCTCCGTACAGCGCCATAAGCTGCGAGTAGTCAACGGCGAGCCGGTCGCTCGTGGCGCGGGGATCGGTCGCAGTGGACGCGGAGAACACGCGAGCGCCGTCCTCCGAGTAGCCCGCGAGCGTGGTTATGCTGTTTTGTATACAGACCGCGAGTATCATGCTTAAAAGTCCGCCGAACCGGGCGTGCGCGGGAAGGGCAGCACGTCGCGGATGTTCGCGATGCCGGTGAGGTACATTATCATGCGCTCAAAGCCGAGGCCAAAGCCCGCGTGCTTGGTGCTGCCGTACTTGCGAAGCTCGAGATACCACCAGTAGTCCTCCGGGCGAAGTCCAAGCTCCTTGATGCGCGCCTCAAGCACGTCGAGACGCTCCTCGCGCTGGCTTCCGCCGATAAGCTCGCCTATGCCGGGAACGAGCATGTCGGTCGCCGCGACCGTCTTGCCGTCGTCGTTCTGGCGCATGTAAAATGCCTTTATCTCCTTCGGATAGTCGGTAACGAACACCGGGCCTCCGACCACCTGCTCGGTCAGATAGCGCTCGTGCTCGGTCTGGATGTCGCTGCCCCAGTGCACCGGATAGTCGAAGTTCGCGTTCTCCTTCTCGAGCGCGGCTATCGCGTCGGTATATGTCATGCGCGCAAACTTCGCGTCGCGGACGGCTTTGAGGCGGTCGATAAGTCCCTTCTGGACAAAGCTGTCAAAGAACTCCATCTCGTGCGGGCAGGTGTCCAGAACGTGTGCTATGACGTGCTTGACCATGCCCTCGGCGAGGTCCATGTCGTCGGACAGGTCGGCAAACGCTATCTCCGGCTCGATCATCCAGAACTCCGCCGCGTGACGCGGGGTGTTCGACTCCTCCGCGCGGAAGGTCGGGCCGAAGGTGTAGGTGCGGCCGAACGCCTGCGCGAAGGTCTCCGCCTCCAGCTGTCCGGAGACGGTCAGGTTGGTCTCCTTGCCGAAGAAGTCCTTCGAGAAATCGACCTTGCCGTCCTCGGTAAGCGGCATATCGTTCGGGTCGAGCGTGCTTATGCGGAACATCTCGCCCGCGCCCTCGGCGTCCGAGCCGGTGATTATCGGGGTGTGGACATATACAAAGCCCTGATTGTGGAAGTAGTCGTGAATGGCAAACGCCGCCTCCGAGCGCACACGGAACACCGCGTTGAAGGTGTTCGAGCGCGGACGCAGATGCGCGATGGTGCGCAGATACTCGAGCGTGTGGCGCTTCTTCTGAAGCGGGAAGTCGGGCGTGGACGCGCCTTCGAGCGTTATCTCCGCCGCCTTCAGCTCGAACGGCTGCTTTGCCTCCGGCGTGAGCAGGAGCGTACCCTCCGCGTATATCGCCGCGCCGACGCTCAATTTCTTTGCGTTTTCAAAGTCGGCGGTGTTCTCGTCAAGCACGAGCTGGATATTCTTTACCGTCGAGCCGTCGTTGAGCTCGACAAACGCGAACGCCTTGCTGTCGCGCACGGTGCGCACCCATCCCGCGAGGCGCACGACGGTGCCGCCGTACTTCTCCGGCGATAAAAATATGTCTTTTATGCGCGTTATTTCCATAATTACCAATCCTCCGTACAGTAAGCTACAATAGATTATAGACGCATTTCACGCCGTTGTAAAGCCGAAATTTTGCTCTGTCCGCATGATATTTCCGCCGAAACCGCCCGCATACCCCCTCCGCTTTCGGGAAAACTATCCGCGAAAGGCGGTGTTTTCCGTATGGCAGGAATAATTTTCAGCATAATAGCGGGCGCGGCGATGAGCTTTCAGGGCGTGTTCAACACGCGTCTCAGCGACGAGATAGGTCTGTTCGAGTCGAATATGTTCGTGCAGGGAACGGCGTTCGCGCTGTCACTTATCGCGCTTTTGATAGCCGGAAAGGGCAGCTTCAGCGGTTTTGCCGACACCAACATCATCTACAAGCTCGGCGGCGTGCTCGGCATAGTCATCACCATCACGGTCATGCTCGGCATTAAAAATCTCTCCCCCGCGTTGTCCATCTCGATAATTCTCGTGAGCCAGCTGCTGGTTGCGGCGGTCATCGACGCGTTCGGGCTGTTCGGTCAGGAGCAGGTCGCGTTCGGCTGGAACAAGTGGGTCGCGGCGGCAATGATGATAGGCGGCGTCTGCCTGTTCAAGTGGAAATAAATTTCCAAACTCGGGAACTTTTCGCACTCTGATGCGTCCAAGCAGTAGAACCACAAATTCTAACTGATTTGGAGGACGCACACGATGAAAAAACGTATCATAGCCGTCGCGCTCGGCGTGGTGATGGCGCTCAGTGCCGCCGCACAGGCAGCAGCGCTGCCGGAGGGTGCATCGTCGTACGGCCCGACATCCGCAGGCGACACCGCTTTCGAGGCGAACAGCGATGCGCTCGCCCGCGTGACGCTCGCGGTCAAGGGTGCGCTCGGCATCGACGACAGCTACACCTCGTTCAGCGGCTCGAGCAGCAAGACCGGCGCGCTCAACTACTGGTCGCTCAACTGGTCGAGCGATGACGGCAGCATATATGTCCGCGCAAACGACGCGGGCAAGGTGCTTTCGTACAGCTACTACGACTCGTCGAGCGATGTTGCGGTGGAGTGGTCGCGGCTCTTCTCGGCGCGTATCCCGCAGAACAGCCGTGAGGACGCGCTCGAAGCCGCAAAGGCCTTTATCGCTCCCCTGCTCGACGAAAACGAGTCGGTCGAGTGGCAGTCGGCCGGCGGAGTGCGTGAGCTCAGCGTAGACACCTACTTCATCGCGGGCACGCTTATGATAAACGGAGTGAAGTCGCCGATAAGCATAAACCTCAACGTCCGCGCTTCCGACCTGACCGTCACCCGCTTCAACCGCGGCGACGGATATACGATGCTTCTGCCCGAGGTGCCGTCCGCAGACGCCCCCGCAGACATCAACGAGGCGGCAAAGCAGCTTCGCGGCGCGTACACGCTCGAGCTCCAGTATGTCCTCAATGACGACGGACAGCCGGTGCTGCGCTACGTTCTGACCAACTCAAAGGAGCTGCTTGTCGACGCAAAGACCGGCGAGCTTATCGACGTCGACGCGCTGCGCGAGGAGATTCGCGACGCGGGCACCGGCGGCTATATGACAGAGGCGGCGGAGGATGCTTCTGACAAGGTACTGATGAGCAACGCGTCCCTCTCCGCCGTCGAACAGCAGGCCATCGAAAAGCTCGAGGGCGTTAAGGGCATCGACGAGCTGGAGACCGTCGCACGCGCGATGGACGCGCTCGGCCTCACCTCCAAGTTCTCGCTGGTGAGCTCCAGCTATTCGCAGGTCAGCTACGTCGATCCCGCAGCGCGCGAGGGCGACGAGGAGGACGTGACCGACGTCTACGCCACTCTCCGCTTCGTGCGCGATCGCCGGGATGACAACGGCGACATAATCCGCACCTCCAAGACCGTCCGTCTCGACGCAAAGACCGGCGAGTTTACGAGCGTCAGCGGCTACTCGAACGAGCCGACCACACTGGACGAAAAGGTCCTTGCCGCAAACGCCGAGGCGTTCGCAAAGGAGCACGCCGAGCACTTCGACAGCTATGAGCTGTATGAGGGCAATCAGTATAAGTGGTCGAGCGAGACCTACTTCACATACTATCGCACCGAGAACGGCGTGCCCTTCAAGCAGGACAGCATCACCGTCAGCGTCGACGGCTCGGACGGCTCGATAGTCAGCTTCTCGTATGGCTACACCGACGACCTTACCTTCCCGACCACCGACGGCATAATCGACATGGACGCCGCCATCGACGCCTACTTCGGCGCGTACACCGTCGAGCTTGGCTATGCCGAGCTGCCGACCGCCGTCACACCGGAGGATCCCCGTCCGCTCTGCGCCGCGTTTGCCGAAGCGGGTTACAGCTACATCTACGAGCTGCGCCTGGTGTACGGTGCGGAGCTTAACGACGGCTGGCTGCGCGGCGTCGACGCAAAGACCGGCGAGGCGATAGTGCAGAAGAGCGAGCCGCGCACGGGCATCACCTACGACGATGCCGACCTGAGCTATGCCGCGGCTATCGCGAAGGAGCTTGGCGAGTACGGCGTGGGCTACGTCGGCGGCAAGCTGAACCCCACCGCCGCCATCACCCAGCTGGATATGCTCTGCCTGCTGCTCTCCGCGGACGGCTATATGATACCCGCCGAGCCGACCGAGGATGACATAAACTACTTCTACACCCGCGCGGAGTGGCTTGGCGTGACCTTTGCCGAGAAGGACCCGACCGCGACCGTCAGCCGCATCGAGTTCGTCCGCGCGCTGGTCGGCATGACCACCTATGGCAGCGCCGCAAAGCTGGAGGGCATCTGGGCGCCCGGATTTGCCGATGACACGACCCTCGCCGCAAGCGACATCGGCTATCTCGCCATAGCGAAGGCGCTCGGCATCGTCAGCGGCGACACCGACGGCGGCTTCCATCCGAACGACGCGATGAGCCGTCAGGACGCGCTCATCGTGCTGTACAACTACATGACAAAGTAAGTCCACAACAAAACGCGAAAAAAGCGGAGGGTCTCCCTCCGCTTTTTGCTGTTTAACCGCAGCTTCAGCCGCCGTAGATGATGTGCTCCGCCGTGCGGATGCCATCCACCGCCGCCGACATGATGCCTCCCGCGTAGCCGCAGCCCTCGCCGCACGGATATATCCCGCGCACGCTCGACTGCCCGCTGTCGTCGCGCAGGATGCGCACCGGCGAGCTTGAGCGGCTCTCCACGCCTATCATCGCCGCCGCGTCGCTGTCAAATCCGCGTATTTTCCGACCGAAGATCGGGATGCCGCTCCGCAGCGAATTTGTGACAAAATCGGGCAATATCGCACCCAGATCGCAGATATTCACGCCCGGTCTGTACGTCGTTTCGACTTCCCTGCCGCCATCGCGACCCGCCAAAAAGCCGCCTATCGACTGTGCCGGAGCGCGGTAGCTTGACCCTCCCGCGAGGTACGCCGCGCGCTCGAGCCGCCGCTGAAATTCCACTCCGGCAAGCACTCCGCCCTCGCCAAAGTCCTGCGGCAGAGCGCCTACGAGCACCGCGGAGTTCGCAAACCGACCGTCCCGCGCGTGCAGGCTCATGCCGTTCGTGACCACCGTCTCCGGCTCGCTCGCCGCCGCGACCACCTGCCCGCCAGGGCACATGCAAAAGGTGTAGACGCCGCGTCCGTTGTCGAGATGCGCCGCGAGCTTGTACTCCGCCGGCGGCAGCGTCCCCCGCTCACGACCGTATTGCGCGCGGTCTATCATCGACTGCTCGTGCTCGACGCGCACGCCTATCGAAAACGCCTTGCGCTCCATCGCCATCCCTTGCGCCGCAAGCATTTCAAACGTGTCGCGCGCGCTGTGCCCGAGTGCCAGCACCGCCTGTCGCGTCGGCAGCTCGTATTCGCCATCAGATGTTGCGATTTTCAGCGATTTCAGCCCCGAATCGTCGATGTTATAGCCGACAAACCTCGCTCCAAAGCGTATCTCTCCGCCCAGTTCCTCTATCGCCGCGCGCATCCGTCCCACCACGCCGCGCAACAGGTCGGTTCCGATGTGCGGGTGCGCGAGGTAGGCTATCTCCTCCGGCGCGCCCGCCTGCGTAAATGTCGTCAATACGTCCGAAATTCGCGGGTCTTTTATGCCGGTAGTGAGTTTTCCATCCGAAAAAGTTCCTGCTCCGCCCTCACCGAACTGCACGTTCGACTCCGGGTCGAGCGCACCGCCCGACCAGAATTTTTCGACCGCGCGCACCCGCTCGGCGATAGGCTGTCCGCGCTCGATCACGATCGGCCGCAGCCCAGCTCTCGCAAGGGTCAGCGCCGCGAACAGCCCCGCCGGACCGCTTCCGACCACCACCGGCGGCAGGTCTATCCGACGCTCCTTCGCGGCGGCGCAGAGCTTGTCCGACGCACGCAGGAAGTCCTCCGGCTGCTTCGGCTTTTCGCCAACCAAAAGTGTATATATCCAGAATATATTCGGCTTTTTGCGCGCATCCAGTGACTTTTTCAGTACAAATATCTCGTCGGTAAAGTCCTTCGGCTTTATCCCAAGTTTTCTCGCGACCGCGCGGCGCAGATCGTCCGGCAAGTGATCGGCGGGCAGCTTCAGATCCTGTATCCGCATCTCACTTGCCCTCCCGAATCGCCTGTGCCGCAGCGGTTCCGGCGATGTGTCCGGTCGCCCACGCCCAGTGAAGATTGTAGCCGCCGCAGTCGCCGTGGACGTCCAACACCTCGCCCGCCGCGTACAGCCCGCCGTCGGTCAGCGACTCCATCGTCAGCGGTGAGAACTGTCGCGGGCAGACGCCGCCCGCCGTCACCTGCGCGTTGTCGAATCCCATACGTCCGCCAATCGCAAATTCAAAGTTTTTCAGGCAATACGCCAGCTTTTTCAGCAGTGCATCGTCGAATTTCGCAACTTCAAGCGACAGTTTTTCTACGCCTGCCACGCGGAATATCATATTTCCCAATCGTTTGTGGAGCATCCCCGCGAAGAAATCCTCCGCCGTTTTCGACGCGAATATCGCGCGACGATGGGTCAGATCGCGCAGTAAGTCATCATCGCCAAGCTCTGGCAGGAAGTCCAAAACCACTGTGTCGCAAGGCTTTCGCGCGGTCACCTGGAATATCGGAATCCCGCTCAAGCCGTACTCGGTGAACAGCACCTCGCCGCGCTCGGAGTGTATTGTCGTGCCTCCGCGTAGCGCCCTGACCTCCGCGCGGACACGGATGCCCTTCAGCGCGGCGACCGACGGTTTTGTCACCTTCAACT
Organism: uncultured Oscillospiraceae bacterium; assembly: GCA_964493515.1. Classification (GTDB taxonomy): domain Bacteria; phylum Bacillota; class Clostridia; order Oscillospirales; family JAAYOS01; genus CANRIN01. The sequence continues at coordinate 25,809 of CAZBNJ010000016.1, forward strand.
GCACCAAAGCAGGCTGCGGAGGCGTGATCTCGTACCCAAGCGCGCGAAAAAGTTCAAATCCGCTGCCATCCGAGCCAAACTTCGGCGACGCGCAGCCACCCGCCGCAACTATCACCGCGTCCGCCTCGATATTCCGTCCGTCATCGGCGGATATCTCCCATTTATTGCCGATTTTGCGCAGTTTTGTGACTGCAAAGTTTTCTATCAGCTCGCAGCCCTCCGCCGCGATGCGCAGTGCGTCGAGCAGTCCCGCCGCGCTCTCGCTTCGCGGGTACACCCGTCCGTCCTCGACGTGCGGCGGCACACCGATGCTCTCGAAAAACTCGATGGCCTGCACCGCTCCGAATCGCTCTATCACTTGTGCCGCAAAGGCTCTGTCGCCATGATAGTGCTCCGGCGATATGTCGGTGTTTGTGAAGTTGCACCGCCCGTTTCCGGTGACGAGTATCTTCTTTCCGGCGCGCGGCAGGCGTTCGAGCAGCAGCACACGACCCGCGCCGGCTCGCTTTGCAGCGATCGCCGCCGCAAGTCCCGCTGCGCCCGCGCCTATCACCGCAAGTGTGCTCACTCCGCTTCCTCCTGTGTCTCGTCGGCGGGCGGCGCGGACAGCACAACGCGTCCGTCCGAGTATTCGAGCCGCACCTTGTTGCCGCTCACGCCGATGCGGTCGAGCATCTCACGCGGTATCTGCAGCCGTCCCGCGCGGTCGAGCACCGCATACTCGTCCTGTGTCGATTCGTCGTCGGCGAGGCTCGCGACATCGGCGAGATTGCGCCTTACCACAAACTCGCTTGCGGTCTTGCCGTCGCGTATCGCCACAACGCGCTCGACCTTGCGCGCGAGCATCCGGTCGTGGGTGACGATGACGATGGTGGTGCCCAGCTCGCGATTCAGCTCACGGAACACATCAAGAATATAGCTCGCCGTCGACAGGTCGACCGAGCCGGTCGGCTCGTCGGCAAGCAGCAGTCTCGGATTGTTCGCGAGCGCCAGCGCGATGGCTATGCGCTGCTGCTCGCCGCCGGACAGCATGCTGAGCTTGGAATTTCTGCGGTGCGACATTCCGACAAGCTCGAGCAGCTGCAGCGCGCGGGTCTTGCGGTTCTGCGACAGCACCATCTTTCCCTCGCCCGCCATCTGCATCTTTCCGAACAGCATCGGCATCTGCACGTTCTGCCACGCTGTGAGATAGGGCAGCAGATTTCGCGCGTTGTTCTGCCACACAAAGCCGACGGTGTTTCGTTTGTAGTCGACAAGCTCCTTTTCGCTGAGCTTGAACAGGTCCTTGCCGTCGACAATGAGCCGACCCGCGCTCGGTCGGTCGAGACCGCCTATCATGTTGAGGAAGGTGGACTTACCCGAGCCGCTGTTGCCGATTATCGCCATCAGCTCTCCGCGCGCGACGGTAAGCTCAAGTCCTTGCAGCGCAAGCACTTCGATGTCCTTCGTCTTGTATATCTTTACCAGATTTTCGCACTCGATTATGTTGTCCCTTATCTGCTCGCTCACTCCGCCTCGACCTCCTCTCCGGTGACAAGTCTGCCGTCGCTGAGCTCGTACACGCAGTCGGCAAGCTCGACGAGGCTCACGTCGTGGGTGGTCATAACCAGCGTGACACCCTCCGCCTCGATAAGCTCGCGGAATGTCTTCATCACCGCAAACGCCGTGCCGGTGTCCAGCTCGGCGGTAGGCTCGTCCGCAAACAGCACGGCGGGTCGGTGCGCGATGGCACGGGCTATCGCGACGCGCTGCTGCTCGCCGCCGGACATCTCCTGCGGCATATGGTTCATTCGCGAGCCGAGTCCGACCAGATGCAGGCACTCCTCCGCGCGCTTTTTGCGCTCCGCGGCGGGCACTCCCGCTATCCGCATGCCAAACTCCACGTTTTCAAACGCGGTCATCATCGACACGAGCGCCACCGACTGGAAGATGAAGCCAATCTTCTTTCGGCGAAGCGCGTCGCGTGCCGGCTCACTTGCCGACGTGATGTCCACGCCGTCCACCTCCACGCGGCCCTCGGTCGGTCGGTCGAGCGCGCCGAGGATGTTCATAAGCGTCGTTTTTCCCGAGCCGCTGCGCCCGCGAAGTATCGTCAGTTTGCCGCGCGGGATGCCCAGCGTCACGTCCTTCAGCGCCCAAAATTCGCTGTCGCCGGCTTTGAACGAGCGCCCCACGCCTTCGGCAAGAATTATGTTTTCCATGAGCTCCTCCTTAATCCTCGCCCAGCTTGAGCGCCTGAGCTATGCGTATCTTCGAGATTAGCGCGCAGAGTATCGCGAGGCAGACCACCAGCATCGCGCCGATGACTATAAACAGCCGCGCGAAGTCTCCGCCCTCCGCCGCGACCCGCAGCGGAAGCACGTTCTCGCCCGCCGAGTAGCCAAGCTGTATCAGCGGCACAAAGAACTTCGACGCGAGTATGCCAACGAGCGTGCCGAAGCCGATCGACATACCGGATATGAACAGCTGCTCACTGACAAGCAGCGCGAATATGCTCCGCATCGACATGCCCATCGCGCGGAAGATGCCGAATTGCAGCACCCGCGAGCGTATCGACAGTATCCAGTAGATGAGAAATCCGGTCATACAGACCACCAGCACGATGATAAAGCTGACGGTCAGCACGCCGTTCGTTCCCTGGAGCACCGGGCTGTTTTTCTCGCTGACGACCGCCGCGTCCGCGTCCAGGAAGGTCTCAAACCGCATCCCCTGCGACTCGGCAAGCTCGTACACCGGCGCTGCCGACTCCGACTTTATCCACACCTCGTACGGCGTCACGCCCCACTGCGACTGCACCTGAGCGAGGTTTGCCACCGCGAAATAGTAGTCCTTGTAGGTCACGCCGCCCGAGCCGTCCGCCACCGTTTCGGTCATAACCAGCGACGGCCAGTAGTCGACAAATCCGCAGACCACGCCGCTGAAGGTCGACCCCTCCGGCGACTTGAGGTTTATCGTGTCGCCGAGCTGCACGTTCTGCCTTGTGTGGAAGGTCGTGGACAGCAGCACCGCGCGCGCGTCCGACGCCATCGCGTTGAGATACTCGTTCTGGTGCGCGGGGAGCATTCCGTCGCGGAACCAGGCGATTTCGCCGAACTCCTTGGTGTCTATGCCGATAAGCGTGATGTTCGACAACTTCGGCGAAAGGGTGCTGACATCCTCGGTGCGCTGGACCTTGGTGTACAGCACACCCGACTGCGCAAGCGGCGCGTACCGCTCGTAGTCCGGCTCGTAGTACACCACCGCGTCGGACGAGGAGACGAGATTCTTGTTCGAGTCCCACTTCTCGGCAAGCACCACGTCCGCGCCGTACTCGTAGCGGATGTTCTGCTCCATGTTGAGGTTTATCGTGCGCGCCGCAGATGCGCTGAATATGCCGGTCGCGACGGTCAGCACAAGGAATATCATTATGAACTGCTCCTCGCCCACCGAGCGCGTTATACGCAGGAAGGACGCGTACAGCGACGGCGACCAGAATCTCCGTCCTACGCGGAACACCAGCTTCATCACAAGCGGGAATATCCGCACGAGCAGCAGTCCCGCACCGATAACGAACAGCGACGAGTTGATGAACAGCAGCGGGTCGATGCCGCCTCCTCCGGCGGAGAGCAGATCCTTCTGGTTGTTGTACGAGTAAAGCCCGTATATCGACTCGGCAAGCAGGATGATGTCCAGGAAGAACTTCTGCCAAATCGGGCGTCCCTTTCTGCCGGTCTGCGTGCGCTTGTGGTCAACAATGGTTATTTTCGAGTATTTGAACGCCGGCACGACCATCATGAGCACCGACAGCAGCGCCGCGATGCCGCTGTACATGAACGCCTCGGGTACGAGCCTGACCTCCAGCGCGGCGCGGCTTACAAGCCCGAGGAATCCGTCGGACGCGCCGAGCACACGGCATATCAGCAGTCCGAGCGGCAGTCCGAGCAGGAAGCTTATCGCGGCGACTATCATGCTCTGTCCGAGGAATATGCGTATGACCTGCCCCCGCGACGCGCCGCGCGACTTGATGACCGCAATCGAGTTCTTCTCCTGCTCGAGTATCTGCTTTGAAACCATGAAGATAAAGAACGCAAACAGCACGAACATCGGCGCCTGAAGCACCCACATCGTCACCGTCAGCTTCTCCGACTCGACAAGGAAGTTCTCCAGCGTCGACTTATAGCTCGCCTTGAATGCGCTCTGTCCGAAGCGTTCAAACGTCTCTGCCGCGGCGTTGGTCGCATCCAGCGCCGTCGCAACTCCCGCGGCGTCCAGCGCGGTGTAGTCGAACAGCTTGTAGTAGGTCACGGTAAAGTTCACGTTCGCCGGATGGTCGTAGATGAACAGCTCCATAAACAGCGATTCGTCCATCAGACCGACATCGGTAAAGTTCTGCGGCGAATAGTACCAGAATTCGTCGTTTTCCTCGCTGTTCGTGTATGTACCGACCACCTTGAATCGCACCGAGCTGCCGTCGTCGAACTTCGCCTGACGCATCTCGAGCACCTCGCCGAGTATCAGGTCGCGCTCGACCATCGTGCGCTCGTTTACTATCGTTTCGATCACGCCGTCCGCGCCTATCTCGGTCGAGTACATCCTGCCGCCGGTTATCGTGAGATGATCCTCCGCGCCGGATATGAACTGAAGGCGCATCATGCGGGTGCTGTCGGTGCGCCGTCCGTCGACACCCAGCGCCTCGTACTCACCGGTCGAGTAGACGGCTATGTCGTGCTTCAGCGGCAGCTCCATACCCTTCTCGAACGTGTCGACACGCTCCTCAAAGTTTTGCAGCGACGCTATCTCCTTGCCCTTTGCGGCGTTGAGCGAGTTCATCTTCAGCTCGGCGGCAAGCGGCCACACGTTGCGATCGGCCTGTCGCTCCTGCATCGTCTGTCCGACCATCCGCTTCATTATCGCGTCCGAGTAGACGGGCACGCTCGAAACCATTGCCGACAGCAGCAGATTGCCTATCAGCAGGCTGACTATCAGCCACTTGTTCGACAGCATCTTGCGAAGTATAAATGAAAACATCGCCGCCCCCCTAACCCACGCTGACCTGCTCGCCGACCTCAAGGCCGTCGAGCACCTGCGTGTTTTTATCGTCGGACGCGCCGGTGGCTATGAACCGCTTCCGTAGCGCGCCGTCGCGCATGACATAGACGAAGCGCTTGCCGTCCTCGGTCTGCACCGCTCCGTTAGGCACTGTCATCGCGTCGTCCACCCGCACGCGCTCGGTCTCGAGGCGTATGCCGCTTGGGAGCGACACGGACTGGCGACCGGGGCCGCCCATGCCTCCTCCGTCCATCGTGCTCGGGTTCAGCGAATCCGCCGTCTCGGTGAACGTCTTCATAAGCTCGCTCGGTATCTCCAGCGCGAACTGACCGGTGGTCGTGCCCTCGATGTTCGGTGCGGCGATGACCTTCGCGGCATACTCGCCGTCCAGCGTCCGCGCGCTTATTGTCATCGTCATTCCGTAACGCACCGCGCCCGAAAGCTCGCTCGTGCCGACAAGCGACACATCGTCGTAGGTGACGAGCGTGCATATCTTGCCGCCGCGCGGCAGTGCCGCTCCCTCCGCGCGTATCTCGACGTTGGCGACATATCCGTCCGCCGGCGCGACTATCGTTGTGTGCGATATACGCTCGACAAACTCGTCCACCCGCTCCTGCGCGGCGGCTACGCTGCTTTCGGCGGATCTGGCGGTCAGCTTTTCGTTTATCTCCGCACGCTCGAGCGCAAGCTCCAGTCTGCGGCGCGCAGCCGCGTCGTCGCCGTCGTACTCCGAAAGCGACTGTCTCGCGCCGCTGACCGACGTCGCAGCTTCGCCCTTTCGGCGGGAAGCTGCGCTCTTGGCTATCTCAAGCTCGGCTTTCAGCGACTGCAGGTCGGCTTCGCTGTACGATATCGCAACGGTCGCAAGGACGTCCCCCTTTGCGACCGAGTCTCCCGCGCCTACCGCATATCCGACTATCCGCGCGTCGTCGTACTCGCAAACTATCGTCTGCTCCTTGTAGCGTATCGAACCGTCCGCCGAATAGTTTCTCACAACGCTGCCGACGGTCACCCCGGCGAGCTTCACGTTTTGATTTGTCGACGCGTTCTCCACCGGCTGTATCATCACCTCTCCGGCGTTCTCGTCGGTCGAGCAGGACGGAAGTCCGATGAGCATCGACGCGGCGAGCAGCGCTGCCGCTATCCGCTTAGTTCCCCACATAGACTTCATCCCCCTCGCTGAGTCCCTCAAGTATCTCGACGTAGGCGCTCGATGTCGCACCCGTCCGTACCTCGGTGTATACCTTCTCGCCGCTCACCACGAGATAGACATATGTGGTGCCCGAGTCGCGCCGTACCGCGCCGGTCGGCAGCCGAAGCGTATTATCCGACCGCTCGCGCTCGACGCGTATCTGCACATACTCGCCGGTCGCGGGCAGCTCGCCGCCGTCCGCGCGCACGAACCTCGGCGGAGGCGTCTCCCCCTTGGCGTCAAACTCTGCGTTCTCGCGGTCGGTGTACTCGTAACGCATAAGCTCGACCTCCACGCCGTCGATGATGGCGCTGATCGGCTTGCCCGACGGCATCGTCCCCACGCCGTCGTAGCGGATGTACCGTCCCTCGTCGGACACTATCGTCGCGACAGCCGACGTCGCGGAGGCATACGTCCCCTCCGCCGGCAGCACAGCGACCTTGCCGTCTATCGGCGAGCGCAGGGTGCAGGCGGCTATCGCGGACTCAAGCTCCGCTATCTCCGCTCGCGCCGACTCGGTCTGCTTTTTGTATCTCGCGTCGTAGTCGTCAAGCGCTATCTCGCAGCGCTCTACCTCGATCTTCGCAAGGCTTATCGCCGTCTCGTCTCCGCCTGCCTGTGTCTCCTCAAGCGACAGCTTCGCAAGCTCAAGATCTATTTCAACAAGCCGCCGGTTCAGCGCGCCGGTGTTCGTAAGCTCCTCGAGCGAATCTCTCGCCGCCTGAAGGCTGTTCTCCGCGGCCTCGGTGTCCAGCTTGAGTATCGCGTCGCCCTTACAGACTTCGTCGCCCACGCGCACGAACAGCTTGTCCACGATGCCGCTCGACTCGTCGAACGTCGCTTCGACTATCGTCGGCATGACGCTGCCGTCGTAGACGAGCGTTGCGACCACGTCGCCGCGCTCGACCTCTGCGGTGTCATACACGACGCTTATCGAATCGGCAAGCGGCGGCGCGGATGTCTCGGTCTCACCGCACGCAGAAAGCAGCGTCATCGCCGCCAATATCGCCGCAAAAACAAACTTTTTCACTGTACTATCACCTGCTCCCCCTCCGAAAGTCCGGAGACTATCTCGGTGTACCCGTCAGCGGAAAACCCGACCTCCACCTCGCGCAGCGTACGCACGCCGTCGGACAGGATGTAGACGATAGGCTGTCCGTTCGCCTTCTTTATCGCGCCGGACGGCACCCGCAGCACGTCGTAAACCGCGCCGGTCACGACATACACGTTGCCGTAGCTTCCCTCGCCCACGCCGGGGATGTGCTCGTCCGGCTCGAGCGTGACCGACTGTTCGGTCTTTGCGACTATCTCTGCGGGGTAGGCCTCATCGCCGACCAACAGCTCCACCTTGTCGCCGACCTCGAACAGCGCGACCGCCGACGCTCCCTCCGCCGTGAAGGTCAGCATCGTCTTGTCGCTTATCGTGACGAACGACTCGCCCGCCGTCGAGCGATAGCTGTCCGAGCCGAAGCTCTTTATGAAGGTTATCGTGCCGTCAAACGGCGCGTACATCTTTCGCTCGGCGATATTGCTTTCCAGCTCGCTCAATTTGCTCCGCGCCGCGGAAAGCCGCAGCTCCGCCGCGTCAATGTCCGCCGCGTATCGCTCGGATGTCGACTTGCGCATGGCCGCGAGCTGTGTGTTTTCGGGGTCGGCGGCAATGCGGATGTCGATTGCGCGCAGCTCAAGCTCGAGATCGCGCCTGAGCGAATCCACGCTCGACTTCAGCTCGGATATCTGCTCCCGCTGCGTGTCGGCGCGCTCGGCAAGGCCCTCGTCGTCCAGTTCGGCTACCAGCGTGCCCTCCTCCACCGTCTCACCTACCGAGGCATACACGCCCGCGAGCATCGCGCCGTCTACCGGGAAGGACAGCGACTCCTTGCGCGCCGGAGCATACCTGAATGTCGCCTTCTCCCTCTGAACGATGTCGCCGCGCTCGGTCGCCGCGAGCTTGTACTCGGTCTTTTCATACGATCGGATGACCGGCGGAGTGGGCGCGGTCTCCTCTTCCGGCAGCAGTCCGCAGCCGGCGAGCATCACCACGGCAAGCACCGCCGAAACTATGCCAAATCGACTTCTTCTCCGCATTTTCTTTCCTCCTCAAAGAAGCTGCTGTATCGCTTCTTTTACGCTGCCCACGCGCACGACCTCAAGCCCGTCGGGTATCCGTACCCCGCGGGCGCCGCGTGAAGGTATCGCGCACCGTTTGAATCCAAGGCGATGCACCTCGGCAAGCCGCTGTTCGGTCGCCGCCACCGCCCGCAGCTCTCCCGCGAGTCCGACTTCGCCGAAAGCCGCGAGATCGTCGCCGGTCGGGCGGTCGAGCATCGCGCCCGCAAGCGCGAGCACCGTGGCAAGATCGACGGCAGGCTCGTCCACCCGCAGACCTCCGACCACGTTTATGTACGCGTCGCGGTTGGATGTTATCAGTCCCGCGCGACGTTCGAGCACCGCGAGCATCAGCACCGCGCGGTTGTAGTCAAGTCCGCTGGACATCCGTCTCGGATTGCCGTATGCCGTTGGCACGACGAGCGCCTGCACCTCGGCAAGCACCGGACGCGAGCCCTCCATCACGCACGCTACGCAGCTTCCGGACACGCCCTGCGGTCTGCCGCTCAGCAGCATCTCCGACGGATTCGGTATCTCGCGAAGTCCGTCTCCCGCCATCTCGAACACGCCTATCTCGTTTGTCGAGCCGAATCGGTTCTTCTCGGCACGGAGTATTCGGTGGATGAGGTTTCGGTCGCCCTCGAAGCTCAGCACGCAGTCGACGATGTGCTCGAGCACCTTCGGTCCGGCGAGCGAACCCTCCTTGTTCACATGTCCGACGACAAATATGGTCACGCCCTCGTTCTTGGCAAGCTGCATCAGCGCGAGCGTACACTCCTTTATCTGGCTGACACTGCCCGGTGCGGACGCGGTCGCCGCGCGGAACATCGTCTGTATCGAGTCGATTATCAGGATGTCCGGCTGCTCGGTGCGCGCCGCGTCGAGTGCCTTGTCCAGATTCGTCTCGCTCATCAGCGACAGGTTGTCGCTCTCAACGCCGAGTCGCTTGGCGCGCATGCTTATCTGGCGGAGGCTCTCCTCGCCGGACACATACAGCACGCGCTGGCGCTCGCACAGCGACGAGCATATCTGAAGCAGCAGCGTCGACTTGCCCACTCCCGGTTCGCCGCCGACGAGGACAAGGCTTCCCTGCACAGCGCCGCCGCCGAGCACGCGATCAAGCTCGCCAAGCCCGGTGGTAAAGCGTATCTCGTCGGTCGTAGACACCTCGGACAGCTTCATCACCTTGCCGTCATAGCCGCCGGATGCCTGCATCGAGCTTGCGGGCTGCTTGGACGGCGATCCGGTCACCGTAGTAGCCTCGACAAAGGTGTTCCACTTGCCGCAGCTTGGGCACTTTCCGTACCATCTTGTAGATTCAAATCCACATTCCGAGCAAAAAAACAGAGTTTTTTCCTTCAAATTATCCCTCTTCCGTGCTCTCGCCGAGCATCCTGCCCTCATATCGGAGATATGCGCAGGTTATCGCAAGCGCAAGCTTCTTTTGATATCCGTCCTGCCCCAACAGCTCGAGGTCGCGCGCGTTCGAGAGGAAACCGCACTCGGCGAGCACTCCCGCGCAGGACGCCTTTTTGAATATGTACACGCCGGACGCGACCGGCTTGGACACGCGATCGTTCGTCGGGTCGAGCTGCGCGCGGATGTCCGCCTGTATCGCCTCCGCGAGCGGCTTTGCGTCCTCCCCCTTATAGAAGATGTGCGCGCCGCCGTATCGGCTGTCCCCGAACATATTCTGGTGTATGCTTATCAGAAACGCGTCGTCGGTGGAGTTGATGATCTCCACACGTCGCTTGAGATCCGCGGACTTGGTGCTGCGTATGCTGCCGCCGTCGCCGCCGAGCGCGGTATCCGTCTCGCGTATCATCACCGGATCGACGCCGAACAGCCGCATGACGCTCGCCGTCCTGAGCGATATCGACAGGTTGAGTCCGCTCTCGATGACGCCGCTTGAGCTGACCGCACCGCCGTCAAATCCGCCGTGTCCCGCGTCGATAACCGGCGTATGCGCCGCGACAGGGCGCACGAACAGCAGCGGTATCGTGAGCAGCAGCGCCGCAAGTTTTTTCATTGTCATCGCCTCCCGCACAAACCTTATGCGCGGGACAGGCGGTGAAATTACTTGTTCTCGTCGGTCGGCTTCTTGTAGATGAGCTTCGCGCCTATCGAGAAGCCCTTCATGCCCAGCGTGTACGCGACGTGGTAGACTATCGGCGCAACGACTATCGGCAGAAGGCAGAACAGCGGTGATATGTCCTCAAGTCTTTGCAGAACATACATAAACGGCAGATAAAACCCGTGATAAAGTACCGGAATTATCCCACTTATGCCGCTCTGCAGCGCCTGCGGAACGCCGTTTGCGCGCTGGCTGAGCACCACGAACCCGTGCGCTATCATCAGCAGCGCAAGCAGCACGCCGACGCTCTCGCCGAGACACGCCGCCTTAAGTCCGCGCAGCTTGTCGCGCTTGATATGGCCGTAGTTCATCATGTTCACGTCCTGCTCGCCGGCGCGCCAGCCCTCGACGTACAGCACGGCGACGAACGCGAACACGCCCGCGATGTATCCTATCGCCATTGCGACGCCCTCGCTCATCACAAGTCCGAGCAGGTTCATGCCGACAAACGCCAAAAACGCCGAGATAAGATGTGCTCCAAACACGTTTATTACCTGCGGCGACAGCTTGCGGCGGCGCGCTTCCAGACGCTCGCTGTCGTTCGACCTCGATGCCCACTGTACCGGTTTTTCGTTCCGATCCGCCCAGCCGTCCCTGCGCTCGGGATTGCTGCCGTTGTTATCGCTCATATCTTCACCTCCGTGTATAGCAAAACATTACATCATAAACTATAACACATTTCTACGCGCAATGGAAGAACAAATTATGAACAATAACGAAAAACTCCCCCGGAAAAATCCGGAGGAGTTTTTGTGTTGATGCTATACCGAAAATCAGTCACCAAGAACGGTGGCTCCGGTGGGGAGATAGTCCTTCGCGAACGCCATGTTGGCATAACGCGGAACGACGGTTATCTCAGCCTCGACGCCCGACGCCTTGACATACTCGGCAACCTCCTCGACACCCTCTTCGGTGCTGAAGGTGTGTATCTCATAGTCGCCGACAGCGATGATGTTGTTGTACATCTTGCCGTAGTTCTCATCGACCTCGACCGACGAGCTGTACAGCGGAGTCCACCAAGCGCCGCTGAGCAGTCCGGTGAAGCTGCCGTCCTCGTTCTGCTTCTCCGGGAACTTCTGGACATACGCCTTGGCAAGCGCGTCAAACGCGAGCTTGTCCTCGGTGGTGTCGAACTCTATCTGCATATCATACTCGTTGGAGTAAATGACATTGCCGTACACGAACACCGAGGTCTTCGGCTCGATCTGGATGTACGCGTCGATACCCTCGCTCGCCATCAGCGCGACAAGCTGGACGGCGTGAGCGGTGTCGCTGTGACCATACTGGATGGTGTACTCCGGCAGGAAGTTCGCGTTGTAGCCCGCATACTTCAGGCCATAACCGGTGACGACCTCCTCCAGAACCATCTTCGGGCCAAGCTCGGCAAGAGCGCCGCCGTCGTCGATGGTGGTTATCTCCTGGCAGGCGGTGATGACCTTGTTCAGGATGTCCGCGTCGCTGATGCGGCCGATGTAGTTGCGGCCATGGCCGGAGGTCTGCGCGACCGACATAAGCAGCTCGGTAGCGGTCTCGCCGGTGAGGTCAGCGGTCGGGTCGAGGGTCGGAGCGATAAGGTTCGCGTCGAGCGCGCAGGCATAGTAAGCAGCAGCGTCGCCCTCCGGCATCTCAAACGTAACGCCGGCGCTCGCGAGAGTCTCGGCAGCCTTCTCCTCGCTGTAGGTCTCAGCAAGCTCCTTGAGGCCGGACGCCTGAACAGCCGACATGACGGCGGCGATGTTCATGGTCGGAGCAAGCTCCATCGTCATGGCCGGGTTCTCCTCGCCGAGGACAGTCGCGACAGCCGCGTTCCACTCGCCGGCAGTCACGGTCTCGTTGAACTCAACGCCGAAAAAGTGCTTGACATACTCGGCAGCCTTCGCGCTCGGAGCAGCTCCGATAACGCCGTTGACATAGACCGAGCCGCTTTCGAGGTCAAAGCCCACGACCATGTCGAGAGCCTCGGCGATGGCGCGGATCGGCAGATAGGTCGTGCCCTCGTGGATGAACACCTCGACGGCCTCGCCGTTTACGTTGGTCGGCTGGAAAGCCGCGCCGTCCATGTAGATGTCCACTCCGCCCTTGACCGAAATGTTCTTCTCGGTCAGGGTAGCCGCTCCGGCGAACGCAAAACTCGCGACGAGTGCGACCGCCAGAAGCAGAGCAACGATCGAACGCTTTGCATTGTGCTTCATGATCCTGTTCTCCCTTCAATTTTCAGTTATCTTTGGGGAGTATCCCCACGACACCCATTATACCACCAATCGCGCGGCAATGCGAGCAAAAATATGCAGCAACTGTCTTTTTGGCTCTTTTCACCAAAAGTAAACGCTTTCTTGTTTCAGCTTTGCAAGAATTTCCGTTTTTTCATTTTCAAGCGAAC
>CAZBNJ010000017.1:0-1970 GCA_964493515.1 uncultured Oscillospiraceae bacterium
TATTACAGATCGTTGTCGGATGCGGGGAGAGCGTGGGCGAATTCATAGTCGGCGATAAAGACCGAGAACTCCTCGCCGGTGATGGTCTCGTTTTCGAGCAGACGCGTCGCCAGCTCGTCCATCAGCCCGATGTTCTCGCGGAGTATATCCTTTGCCGCCTCGTGCTCATGCTTGATTATCGCCAGCACCTCGGCGTCCACCTCGGCTGCGGTGTCCAGGCTGCACTGCATCGACGAGTCGTCGCCGAGATAGGGGTTCGGGTTGGTCGCAAGCCCCATCATGTCAAACTTGTCGCTCATGCCGTAGCGGGTTATCATGTTGCGCGCGAGCTTGGTCGCCTTCTCGATGTCGTTGGACGCGCCGGTGGTTATCGTGTCGAACTTGACCTCCTCCGCCGCGCGGCCGCCGCACAGCTTGCGTATCTCGACCAGCGCCTCGTCGCGCATCATCAGATACCTGTCCTCCTCCGGCGCGTTCATCGTAAAGCCGAGCGCGCCCATCGTGCGGGGGACTATAGTTATCTTCTGCACCGGGTTCTGCGTGCCGCTCTTCACCGCGACCAACGCGTGACCTATCTCGTGATAGGCGACCAGCCGCTTTTCGCGGTCGCTCAAAACCGCGCTCTTCTTCTCCGCGCCGGCTATCACCAGATCGACCGCGCCGAGCAGGTCGTTCTGACGCACCGCCTTGCGGCCGTCGCGCACCGCGGCTATCGCAGCCTCGTTTATGATGTTCGCAAGCTCCGCGCCGCTGACGCCCGCCGTCTGCTTCGCCACCGCGCCGAGGTTGACATCCTCGCCCATACGCACCGCGCGTGCGTGGACCTTGAGTATCGCCTCGCGACCCGCCAGATCGGGCAGCTCGACCACTATCCGGCGGTCGAAGCGACCGGGACGCAGCAGCGCCTGGTCGAGCACCTCCGGACGGTTTGTCGCCGCGAGGATTATCACGCCCTTCGAGCTGTCAAAGCCGTCCATCTCGCTCAGCAGCTGGTTGAGCGTCTGCTCGCGCTCGTCGTTGCCGCCGTACTGTCCGCTGTTGCGGCTCTTGCCTATCGCGTCGATCTCGTCGATGAACACGATGCAGGGCGCCTTCTCCAACGCCTGCTTGAACAGATCGCGCACGCGCGCCGCGCCAACTCCGACGAACATCTCGACGAAGTCCGAGCCGGTTATCGAGAAGAAGGGAACGTGCGCCTCGCCCGCGACCGCCTTTGCGAGCAGCGTCTTGCCGGTGCCCGGAGGCCCGACGAGCAGCGCGCCCTTCGGCAGCTTCGCGCCTATCTCGGTGTATTTGCCCGGATTGCGCAGGAATTCGACCAGCTCCTTCAAACTGTCCTTCGCCTCGTCTTGTCCGGCGACGTCGTTGAAAGTTTTGCCCGTCGATTCCTCTCCGTATATTTTGGCGGTATTTTTACCAAACGACATGGCACTCCCCGCACCGCCGCCGCCCGCGCTTCGGTTTATCATCCGCATGATGAGGAACAGCGGCAGTATCATGATGACCAGCGGCAGCAGCCAGCTTAGCAGTATCGACAGCCAGCTTTCCTGCTGGAACACCGGCGTGAATTTCGCGCCCGCGTCGTACAGCTTCTGCACCAGACCCTCGTCCTCGCCGCTCATTCGCGTCACGCGGCACACCCTGGCGCCGCCCAGCGCGTCCGACTTGGTCTGATAGAGGATGTAGTTGTCGTATATCTCGGCGACGTCGATCTGCTCGGCGTTCACCGCGTCGAGGAACACGTCGTAGGATACCTCGGTTATCTGCGCCTGCTGTATCATCGGCAGCAGCACGAAGTTGAGCAGGAAGAGCACGCCGAGAACTATCGCGACGTAGACGATTATGTTGCGTTTTTTCTTATCCGGGGATGGATTCGGGAGTTTCATTGGCATACCTCTTTTCTGACTTGCGGTGGCTTCATCTTACCATATTCTGCCCCATTTGTCCAGAAAGGCGGCGCAAGATTTACA
>CAZBNJ010000017.1:2070-38028 GCA_964493515.1 uncultured Oscillospiraceae bacterium
ATAAAAAAGACCCGCCGCATGGCGAGTCTTTTCTCGTTTTTATTTCTTACATCCTTACCAGCATCAGCGCGATGTACGCCGCGTACGCCGCGAGCATCGCCGCGCCCTGTATCCGCTTGAACTTGCCAAGTATCAGCGTCGGGATGAGCGCTATGCAGGTTATGCCGAAGCAGAACGGCATATCCAGCGACAGTCCCTGGCTCGACATCGGCAGCTCGCCGCCGGTTATCATCGAGCATATCGGCAGGATGAGCGTCAGGTCGATTATGTTCGCGCCGATGATGTTTCCTATCGACAGCGACGCCTGCTTCTTGGCTATCGCCGTCAGCGTGGTCACCAGCTCGGGCAGCGACGTGCCTATCGCCACCATCGTAGCGGCGATGACCGCCTCGGGTACGCCGAGCAGGGTGGCGAGCGTCGTGCCGTTGTCCACCAGCAGGTTCGCGCCGATGACTATTCCCGCAGCGCCGACGATGAACAGCAGTATGTTTTTGCCGATAACGCCGCCGGTCGGCTTTGCGGGACGGGTGCCCATCGTGGTATCCATAGCCGCCTCGCGCTTTGCGGACACGATGTTTTCAATGACGAACAGCGCGAACACGCCGAGCAGTATCAGTCCCTCGGTGACGTTCAGCGAGCCGGTGGCGCAGAGTGCCCACAGTCCGCCGCACGCCGCAAGGAGCAGCAGCATTTTCGGCGCGTTCTGCCTGCGCTTTATCACCATCGGCATCGCCACTATCGAAATGCCCATTATCATGCCGGTGTTTGCCGTGACCGAGCCGACCGCGTTGCCGACCGCCATGTCGACGCTGCCGTCCATCGCCGCGAGCACCGAGGTTATCAGCTCGGGCAGCGTTGTGGCAATGCTGACGACCGTCGCGCCGATGAGAAACTTCGGCATACCGCTGACTTCGGCGATCCAGCCCGCCGCGTCAACGAACCAGTCGCCGCCCTTGATTATCAGCACAAGGCCGAGCGCGAACAGCAGTGACGGTACGAGATAATCCATGATTCCAATTCCTCCATACTACGGATAAGCGGCTCTCTGCTTCCGCTTTGGGGCAGTCCGAGCTTGTTACAGTACGACCTCGGCGTGGCGCGCGCAGTGGCAGCATACGTTCACCACGCAGGGAAGTCCCGCGATGTGCGTCGGCTGCGGGATTATCCGCACCGCGAGCGCGCTTACGTCGCCGCCCATGCCCATCGTTCCCACGCCGGACGAGTTTATCCTGTCCAATATACGTTTTTCCATCGCGGCGTAGAACTCGTCCGGATTGTGTCCGTCCGCGTCCAGGCTGAGCGCGTACTTCGCCGCGACCGCCGCCGAATCTACCGTGCCTCCGAGTCCGACGCCGAGGATGACCGGCGGGCAGGGGTTTGCGCCCGCGTTTATCGCGACCGACGCGATGAACTCCTCGATGCTCTCCTGCGGCGCGGTGGGGTTGAACATCTTCATCGCGGACATATTCTCGCTGCCGAATCCCTTGGGCAGCAGCTTTATCGACAGTCTGTCCCCCGGCACGACGCGCGTGTGGATGACGGCGGGGGTGTTGGTGTCGGTGTTTCCGCGGCGTATCGGGTCGCGCACCACCGACAGCCGCATCCTGCCGTCGACATAGCCCCGACGCACGCCCTCGTTTATCGCGTCCTCGAACGCGCCGTCGATGATGTGCACCTCCTGGCCGAGCTCGCAGAAGAGCACCGCCATTCCGGTGTCCTGGCAGAGCGGAAGCATCTCCTCC
Organism: uncultured Oscillospiraceae bacterium; assembly: GCA_964493515.1. GTDB lineage: Bacteria > Bacillota > Clostridia > Oscillospirales > JAAYOS01 > CANRIN01. The sequence goes on from CAZBNJ010000017.1 coordinate 3,813, forward strand.
GCCGCGAGGTCGCGATTCTTCTGAAGGTCGATAAGCATCGACTTTGCCGCGGGATCTGTCTCGCGCGCCGCCGCGTCGTCGAGCAGCTTGCTCGCGCCGGACGGCAAAATACAGCAGGCGGAGAGGACAAGCCTCTCCACCGCCGTTGCTATATCGTTTGCGGATATCTCCCGCATCTTACTTGACCTTCTTGCCCGCGATTATGACCGTCTTCGGCTTTGCCTCAAGCTCAAACGGATCGCAGTCGTAGAGTATGACGTCGGCATACAGTCCCTCTTTGATGGCGCCGACCATGTTGTCGATACGCGCGCACTTGGCGGCGTTTATCGTGATGGCGCGGAGCGCGTCGTCCTTGGGCATGCCGTTTGCGCAGGCGAGACCGGCACACATCGGCAGATACTGCTCGGGTATGACGTTGTGGTCGGTGCAGATGGCGGGAGCAAGGCCGTACTTGTTAAGCGTGACCGGATCCTCCCAGCCGAGGTTCGCGCACTCCGGCTTGGAGCGGGCGTGCAGCGACGGTCCGGTGATAACGCTGATGTGCTCGTCGGCGAGCTCCTCCGGCACCAGCCAGCCCTCGGTGCAGTGGACGATGGTGTAGTCCAGATTAAACTCCTTGGCTATGCGGATGGCGGTGAACACGTCGTCGGCGCGGTGGGCGTGGAAGTGAGCCACAAGCTCCCTCTTGACCACCGGCACGAGCGCCTCCATCTTGAAATCGAGCGGCGGATCGCTCTTGGTCGCGTCGTTCTTCGCGGCATCCTTCTTTGCGGCGTAGTCCCTCGCCTTGGTCAGCGCCTCGCGGATGGTGGCGGCGGTCGCCATACGGGTCATCGGGCTGCGCTTCTGACCGTTGTACACACGCTTCGGATTTTCGCCGAGCGCGAACTTCATGCAGACTTCCTTTTTGATAGCCATGTCGTCGATGCGGCGGCCGTAGGTGTGGGTCGCGACGAACTTGCCTCCGATGGGGTTCGCGCTGCCCGGACCGGTGATAACGGTGGTGACGCCGGCGTTCCACGCGTCCTCAAAGCAGCGGTCGCGCGGGTTGAGCGCGTCCATGCCGCGAAGCTGCGGCGTGACCGGGTCGACCGCCTCGTTTATGTCCATCGACTCAAAGCCGAGCGCGTCGCCCATCAGACCGATGTGCGTGTGCGCGTCTATCCAACCGGGATACGCGGTCATGCCGTTTCCGTCGATGACCTCGCCGTCATACGCGGGCGCGTCGCCCGAGCCGACCTTCGAGATCTTCTCGCCGTCGGTGACGATGTAGCCATGCTCGATGACCTCGCCGTCGCTCCATATTTTCACGTTCTTGATAAGCATTTTTACTGACCCCTTTCCTCCAAAACGAATGGTTGCGTACAAAAAATGGCTGCGTACAAAATGATACGCAACCATTATACCACCGTTTTGAAAGATTGTAAATATCAGCCGCGCGTTTCGCGGTGTCCGCCGAAATGCAGAAAGGAGAGTATCCCTATCGGCAGGAAATACACGCACCAGAACTCAAGTGCTATCACGCCGCCGATGCCGTCGGTCGCTCCGCCGAGTATTCCGGTCATCGGAAGGATAAAGCAGCCGAAAAAGAATATTCCGTGTATCATCATCAGCCGTTTCAGCCATCTGTCCGCGCGGTTTTCCGCCCGTATGCCCAGTCCGATGAAAAAGGTGGAGAGCGCCATCATCCCGTACCCGAGCAGGTCATAGTTGAACATCAGCCCGCCCCTTTTGAAATCGAGGATGTCGAGCGCCTGCCCGCCCATGCCGCCGAGGCGGACGCTCGTTGTCTGGGCAAAGTACACGAGAAGGACCGCAGCAGCGTATATCGCGGCGAAGATCATCCCCGCGACCGACGCGACCCTGTGCGATTCATCGCTTTCGTGCAGGAATCCCGCCGCCTCCATGATATAGCCTATCGGCAGCAGCATACAGACAAAGTACGAGCCGAAGCTGAAGTCTATCAGCATACACAGCGCGAACAGGAACACGGTGACGCTCACGATGCCCGCGCCTATGCGAGGTATCAGTCTGTTCATCGCGCCGCGCCCTCGAAATCGCCAAATACAAGCTCCGCCAGATGCACTGCGTTTGCGCCGCCGGCTCGCAGAGTGCGTGTGCAGCGGTTGCAGTAGGTTATCGCCCACTCGGTCGTGATCTTCTCCGCCTGCTCGCGCATAAGCTGCGCCATTACCTCGGGCGGCGCTTTGAACAGCGGCTCACCCTTTGCCGCGTACTCCTCGACTATCGCGATGTTCTCCGGACGCTGCGGCTCGTAGTGCAAGTCGCCGCAGAACCGCGACTTTTCGCGCGCCTCGCCCTCTATGTCCACGAATTCTATATTCATCTTGCCAAGCAGACTGCGCACGGCATTATGTATCTCGGGATGCTCGCGGTCACGCCAGCAGTCCTGGACGGTCGCCTTAAAGCCGGAGTAGTCGGGGAAGCGGAAGCTCTCGTCCGCGTCGATATACTCCCACAGGCTGAGCGCGCCGACGTGGAGACCATCGGTCATCACCTCGCGGCAGGCCTGGCAGAGGTATATCCCGATGTCGTCCGCGGCGTACACGTTTTTGTCCAGCCGACAGCAGACGGTCTTTGGCATACGCGGGGTCAGGTACGCCTCGATCTTTTTTGCGGTCTCGGGGCACATGGCGTTGAAATTGCAGCTCGGGAAATAGGTGTACATTTCGCGTTCCTCCTGGTTTTAGTTTAGCGCTTCGCATTGTCACGGTTCGGTTGGACACGCTTATCGGACAGATAACTCACCTCCGACTGTCGCCTGCGCTGCGAGCGGGGCTCGCGTGCTCGTCGCGCTGCTCCGGCGAGTTATCTGTCCGGCGCGTCTACCTCACCGCTTCGCACGCAGCAGTAGCCGCTGTCGCACCGTCCGCGCAGGCGGTCACTATCTGGTATATCGGTTTGCGGCGGCAGTCGCCCGCAACGAACAGCCCGTCGCCCACGGCGCAGCGCTCATCCACGTCGACATATCCTCCGTCGTCCAGCGGCGCGAACCCCTTCAGCCACTCGGTCTCGGGCAGCGTGCCCACCGCTATGAACACTCCGCCGACCGGCAGCACCTCGCGCGCGCCGTCCTTGGTGCTTTCAAGCTCTATCTCGCTTACCAGACCGCCCTCGCCGCGTATCTCCGCGACGGTATAGAACAGCTTCATGTCGATGTTTTCGGTGTTATGCACCCGCTCGACCAGCGCAGGTTCGGCGCGGAAGCCGTCGCGTCGGTGCACAAGCGTCACCCGCTCGCATATCCGCGACAGGTACAGCGCGTCCTCAAACGCGACCGAGCCGCCGCCCACCACCGCGACCCGCTTTCCCTTGAAGAACATTCCGTCGCAGGTGGCGCAGTAGCTCACGCCGGCGCCCGCGTACTCGGTCTCACCAGGCACGTCCAGATGACGGCGGCGCGCGCCGGTCGCGGCGATAACCGCTTCGGCGGCGTACTCTCCGCGCGCGGTCTCGACTATCCACAGCCCGTCCTCGCGGCGAAGTCCCTTGACGCTGCCGCGCTTGATGACAGCACCGCACAGCTCCGCCTGCTCGCGCATTTTGGCGGCAAGCTCCTGCCCGTCCACCTTGGCAAAGCCGGGATAGTTCTCTATCTCGACAGTCTGCGTGACCTGTCCGCCCGCGCCGAGCTGTTCGAGCACAAGCGCATTTACGCCGGCGCGTCCGGCGTAGATCGCGGCGGTAAGACCGGCGGGTCCTGCTCCGACGATTATCAGCTTCTGTGTTTCAGCCATTTCAATTACCTCAAAAATATTTTTTGTTTTCGACAAAAGTAGTCAAATATCGCTATTTACAAGGCGTAAAAATCGTGATATTATAATCTCACGGCTTATCCCCGTATCGTCAAAGCCTGAAGCACTGTTTTCATATCTTTATCCCACAACCCATTTTCTGGAGCAGTTTACTCACAAGAGTGAGCTGCTCATTTTTTGCGCGCCGCGTCGACAAACTGCCCGCAAATTCGACAGAAGGGAAAACCCTGCGGTTTCCCCTCCGTTTCTTGCAACACTTATGTTGCCGCGCACGCGGCAGGTTTATCCGCCGCGATGACGGCGATTTTTCTTCACGGCGTACAGGCTGGAGCCGGCGAGATTTTTCTTCGACTCCTGCATGAAGTGGCTCAGCCGCTCCTCAAACGCCTCGGCGTCGGTCAGCGGCGCCTTGGGCGGGGGAGTGGGAGCGTTCTGCGGACGCCTGTCCTCGCGCGGAGCACGGTTCTGGTATCCCCGATTCGAGGCGTGCTCGGAGCGCTCCGGCTGCGGCAGCGCGCGCTTTATCGACAAACTTATCCGCCCGCCGTCGCCGGTGGAGACCACCATCACCTTTACCGTGTCGCCCACTTTCAGATGCTCGTTTATGTCGGTGACATATGTATTCGCGACCTCGGATATGTGCACAAGCCCCGTCTCGCCCGACTCGAGCTGCACAAATGCCCCGAACGCCGCTATTTTTACGACCTTTCCCTCTAAGATCTCCTCAACTTCAACCGCCATTTAACCCCTGTTTTCCCCTTTCAGATCAACCCGAAACGTCGTAGAATATCTGCTCGTTTGAGCTGACATATCCAAGCTCGTCGCGGGCAGCCTCGACAATGCGCTCGAGGTCGTCGCTCTTATCGAGAAGCTCGCTCAGCATCGCGTTATCGCGCTTTTTTCGGGCGATGTCCAACTGTACCGCCGCGCGCTGCTGCTCTGCGTCGGATATGTCGATGTGAAGCCGCACTACGCTGACCGCCATCCAAACGACCACCGTCAGCACCGCAAGTTTCAGCAACAGTCCGCTGCGCTTCTTCACCGGGGCGACCTCCTTCGATTTTCGGGTATTCTTCATTTAGCTTACCACATTTTTTCAAAGAAGGAAAGAGGTTTTGTATAGTTTTTTTGCAAAACACGAAAAATTTTGCGACACCGCGCCCCAAAAATACGAACGGACGGCAGATGAACTTCAGCACGCGTATCACGCTGTCTATCACGGCGTAGCCGACCTTTAGCACCAGCGGTCCGAGGGTGAGCAGATAGAGGATAAGCCCGAGCAGAAGTCCGATGAGCGCGAACAGACGCGGCTCGCCGCCGAGCACCCGCATGATTATCAGCGCGGCAAGCACGGTGGCGTACAGCCAGAACGCGGCGTCGCAAATCGGCGTGATGCCGGGGATGCGGAAGCGGCCGCGAATGAGCCGTCCCGCGTCGTAGACAAGTCCGAGCGACGCGCCGCCGAGCGCGCACAGCCCGAGTGCCCACACCTGCCAGGCTATCGACAGCTCCATCAGCCGAACAGACGGCGCAGCAGTCCGCGGCTCTGGGCGTTCTGCTCCGAGTATTCGAGCGCGGACACATCGCCCTCGACCACCAGCTCGCCGAGGTCGAGCGACAGCCGCTCGATGTGCAGTCCGTCGCCGCTGATGGTCAGCAGACCGCGGGACGTGAGCGCGACGACGCTCTGCTCGTCAAAGCTGGACACGTCCTCCACGCCGGTCACCGACAGGCGCTCGCGCCCGTCGAGCATAAGGCTGTGCGGCAGCTCCTGCGCCGACAGCAGTTCATTTTTTGGCATAAAAAACCACCTCCGCTACTGCATCTATATGCGCGGAGGTGGCTGTACATGTCCGATTTTCAGCCTATGCGTCCGCCTCGTCGCTTTCGGCGTCCGGACAATCGTCGGCGGAGTGGTCGGGGTATCCGTCGCCGTCGTGGTCGTGGGCAAGCTCGGCGTCGGTATAGCCCTCGGTCTTTAGCTTGTACCACGGCACCGACGAATCGAACGCCGCGGAGAACTCGGCGGCAAAGCCGTCCTTCACGCCGTCGACCGCCTTCAGCGCCGAGCAGGAGGAGAACGCGCCGGTAGACGGCTCGCAGCCGTCGTACAGGCTGACGCTCGCAAGCGCGGTCGAGCCGGCAAAGCAGTAGCTTCCCAGCGTCGTGCCGTCGGCGATGGTCGCGCTCTCAAGCGAGGGACACTCGGCAAAGGCAAAGTCGCCGAGCGCCGCGCCGCTGCCGACCTCCAGCGTTTTCAGTGATGAGCGGCGGAAGCAGCTCGTGCCCAGCTTCACGCCGTTTGATATGACTACGCTCTCAAGCGCGGTCATGTCGCGGAAGGCGTAGTCGCCGACCTTGAGCAGGGTGGAGGGCAGCGTCAGCGCGGTTATGTTTGAGTTTTTGTCGAACGCGAACTCGCAAATCTCGGTTATGTTTGCGGGTATCTCGACCTCGCCGCCCTTGCCGTTGTAGGCGATGAGCAGGCTGCCGATAGCCGCGAAGTCGCCCGCGCTTTCGATCCACTTCGTGCCCTCGAACGCGCGGCCCTGCACCTCGTGCGGCTGCGAATTCCAACGTATCTCCGCAAGCGCGGTGCAGCCGCGGAACGCGTCGCGCTCGATCGTCTGCGTGCGCATCGGAAGGTCTATCGAGCCGAGCGATTCGCAGCCGTAGAACGCCATCTCGCCGATGACCCGCGCGCCGCCGAGCGATACGTCTTTCAGCGACGTGCAGCGGTAGAAGGTGTGGTCGGAGACCGCCTCGACCGCCTTCGGTATCTCGACGGCGGCGAGCGACGTGCACTCGTAGAACGCGGACGCGCCGATGGTTCCGACCGACGCGGGTATGTCGATGCTTTCGAGCGACGCGCAGCCCGCAAACGCGCGCAGCGATATGCGCTCGAGCTTGTCCGGCAGTTTTACCGACGTGAGCTTTGCGCAGCCGTCAAACGTGCCGTCGCCGAGGACGGTCATGCCGCTCGGGAGGGTCACGTCGCCGAGCGCGGTGCAGCCTCGGAACATGGACGCGCAGTCGGCGGAGCAGACTATCGTCGCCTTTTCAAGCGCGGTGCAGTCGCGGAATATGTCGTCGCCGAGCGTCTCGACCGACGCGGGCACGGTCACGCTCTTCAGTGTCTCGCTGCCGAGAAACGCGCCCGAGCCTATCGCCTTTATCGCGGACGGAACGGTGTAGCTCTCGTCGTCGGCAACGAATCGGACGAGCCGGTCGCCGTGGACGAAAACGCCGCCGAGAGTGTCGGTAAGCCACTTTGTGCCGTCGAACGCGTCGTAGGATATCGCCGCGCCGCCCAGCACGCTGCCGAGATCGACACTGTCGAGAGCCTCGCAGTCGGCAAACGCTGCCGCGCCGATGCTCCCGAGCTTGCTTGTGATGCTGAGTTTTTCGAGCGCGGCGCATCCGACGAACACGCCGTCGGAGAGGTAGCTGATGTCCGCCGAAAGCTCGACCGACGCCAGACTTTCGCACTGCGCGAACGCGTAGCTTCCGATGGTACGGACGTTTCTCGGTATGACCACCGACGTGAGTCCGCTCGTCGAGAAGGCGTAGCTTCCGATATTCACCGCCGCTCCGAGGTCGATGTCCGTGAGCTTCGTGCAGCCGTTCAGCGCGCCGGGCAGATAGTCGGTTATCGCCGACGTGTCCAGCTTTTCAAGCGCGGTGCAGCCGTTGAACATCCCCTCGCCGAGCAGGGTCAGCGCGCCGAGCTTGACCTTTTCAAGCGCGGTGCAGCCGTAAAATATGCCGGTGCCGAGCTGCGGCGCGCCGACAAACTCGACCGACTTCAGCTCGGTACACTCCGAAAACGCGCTTCCGCCGAGCGCCTCGAGCTTTTCACCGAGCGTTATCTCACGAAGGGCGGAGCAGCCCGCAAACGCGCTTTCGCCGATGCTGACAAGGCTGTCCGGCAGCTCGATCGAGCTGAAGCCGGCGCAGTCCTTGAAGGCACTCGCGCCGATGGACTCAAGACCTTCGGGCAGATCGAATCCTCCCACCGTCTTGAGGCCGCTGAATACCTCGTCGTCTATCGCTTTCACACCGTCGGGTACGGTTATCCGGCTCGCCTCGCCCTCGTAGGACAGAAGCACGCCGTTGCTGTCCACCTCAAACCTGCCGCTGTCGTTTTCGACTGTCTCGACAGTTACCGGCTCGGCGCTCGGAGCTTCCGACGGCTCGGCGGACGCATCTATCGAAGCGCTCGGCTGTGCGGAGGGCGCGTCGGACGGCGACACGGAGGGTGATTCGGATTCCTCCGCGCGGTCCGAACAGGCGCAGAGCAGCATTGCTGCCGCAAGCACGAGCGCGAATATTCGCCTCATAAAGTTATACCTCGTTTGCTGATTAGACTGCCGCGGCTACTCGATGGGCAGCTCGCGGTACATTGCGGGTGCGTCCGCCTTGGTCGCGGATTCGCTGATAGACAGCACCTCTATGCGCACGGCTCGCGCGCCGAGGCGTATCTCTATCACGTCGCCGGGCGAGACCGAGTAGCTGGCGCGGGCGGGCTTGCCGTTGACCGACACGCGCTCCGCGTCGCACGCCTCGTTTGCGACGGTGCGGCGCTTGATAAGGCGCGAGACCTTCAGATATTTGTCCAGCCGCATTGGTTCCTCCAAATATTGTAAAAAATAGGTATAATACGCACATAAGAGGGGGGCAGATGCCTCCCTCTTATGCTATGTTTGCGCTAGGTAAAAACTTACTTCGCGACGCTCTCCTTGAGGCCGCTGCCTGCCTTGAAGCTCGGAACCTTCGCGGCGGGGATGTTGATGATCTGGTTGGTGCGCGGGTTACGACCGGTGCGAGCCGCACGCTCCTTGACCTCGAAAGTGCCGAAGCCGACGAGAACGATCTTGTCGCCCTTCTTCAGGGTCTCGGCAACAACGCTGGTGAACGCCGCAACAGCCTTGTCAGCGTCCTTCTTCGAGATGCCGGCCTTCTCGGCGACGGCGGATACGAGTTCTGCCTTGTTCATTCTAAATTCCTCCTGAAAATTTAGTAAACTGTATTTATTCACGGGAAAATTCCCGATGAATACGAAATAAGATCACAGGCCCTCTTCCTTGGCCTGTTCCCACAGCGCCTCCTGCTGCTCGGTGGAGAGCTTGGAGAGATCGCCGCCGGTGCGCTCGACATAGCCGAAGCGCCGCGCGAACTTGTCGCAGCTGCGGGTGAGAGCAAGCTCGGGATCCACGCCCTTCTGCCTTGCGACGTTCACCGCCGCGAACAACAGGTCGCCGACCTCGTCGAGCACCGAACTTTCGCCGGTGGCGGCGCGGCACTCGCTCAGCTCCTCCTCGATGTCGCTGAACGCCTCGCGCAGAACGAAGCCGCTCTTTGCCGCGCGACCCTGCATCTTTTCGGCTCGCATGAGCGCGGGCAGAGCCTTTGCGACCGAGTCGACAGTCTTGCGATAGCTGCCGCCCTTGTCCTCGCGCTTGATGTCGTCCCAGACGGCGAGCACCTCGTCGGAGGTAGCCGCAGTCGTGTCGCCGAAGATGTGCGGATGGCGGTGGATGAGCTTTCGGACTTCCTCGTCACAGACGTCGTCTATGTCAAAGCCGCCCTTCTCCTGCTCCATGTGCGAGTGGAACACCACCTGGAGCAGCACGTCGCCCAGCTCCTCGCGCAGAAGCGCCGTGTCCTCGAGGTCTATCGCCTCGACCGCCTCGTAGGTCTCCTCGATGAAGCTCTGACGTATCGACTCGTGCGTCTGCTCCCTGTCCCAGGGACAGTGCTCACGCAGTATCGCCATCAGCTTTACCAGGTCGTAGAACCCATATTTCGGCTTACTCTCAAAATCTATCACACTTTCACCTCATTTGCAAGCGTTTTTTCACGGTTTTTTTGAAGAATCCCAAAAAATTTTGTTGCGGACGGTCGTTTTTCACTTCAGGCGGAGGAAATCGGCTATCTTCTGACCCTTCGGAATGAGCGACAGGTCATCCCGTGTGACCGCCTTCATAAGCAGTATGCAGACGAAATAGATCACCACCGCGACCGCGACCGAGCCGAGCACTGTTATCGAATTGGGCAGGAAGCGACCGAGAAGTCCGCTCGCAGCCCACGCGGCGGCAGCCATGATTAGCGTCGCGAGCAGCGGTCGTCCGAACATCCGCAGCACGTTCGGCGCGGGCTTTATGTTGCGGGATATGACTATCATGTTCAGCACCATTATCGTGCAGTAGCAGAGGCAGGTGCCGATAGGCGCGCCGTTGATGTTTATCGACGGCGTTCCGACGAGTATCCAGTTCGCGATTATCTTGACCACCGAGCCGCAGAGCATGGTGTACACCGGCACGCGGACCTTTCCTATCGACTGAAGCGTCGAGTTGGACAGCATGACCACGCAGTTGAAGAACACCGCTATCGCGAGGATGTTCAGCGGTATCGTCGCGGCGTCCGCCTCGGCAACGCGCGCGGGGAAGAGCAGGTGCAGTATCGGTCCCGCGAGCACCGACAGTCCGGCGGCGGCGGGCAGGGCGAGCAGTCCGGTCACGCGCATACCCGTCTCGATGGTGCGCGACGCAGCCTTCTGGTCGTGCTTTGCGAGCGCCGACGCTATCGCCGGGACTATCGCGGTGGAGAAGGGAACGATGAACGCGGACGGGAAGTTGAACAGCGTCTGCGCAAGTCCGTAAGAGCCGTACATCCACTCCGCCTGCTCCTGGCTGAAGCCCGCGGCAGAGGACAGCCGTCCGAGCACCAGCGCCGAGTCGATGAGGTTGGTTATCGCGAGCACGCCCGAGCCGATGGTTATCGGTATCGCGATGGCGAGCAGCGATTTGGTTATCTCGCCCTGGCTTCGCGGCGATGCGGGTCCGTCCGAGTAGTTCTTGCGGTCGAACGCGCGGCGGAGTATCAGGAACACCGCGCCGAGCACCGTGCCGATGGTCACGCCGGCTATCGCGCCCGCGGCGGCTATCTCCTGACCGTAGCCCGCCCTGATGAGAAGTCCGGCGAAGATTATGCCGAACACCAGCTTTGAGAGCGCCTCGATTATCTGGCTGAGGGCGGTGGGCACCATGTTCATCTGACCCTGATAGTAGCCGCGGAACACGCTCATCACCGCCACAAAGAAGCTCGCGGGCGCGATGACGCGTATCGTGTATACCGACTTGGGGCTGTTCATTATCCTGGTGGCTATCGGGTCGGCAAAAATGAACATCAGCGCCGAACCGACAAAGCCGATTATCAGGAAGGTGCTCATCGCGGCGCGGAATATCTTTTTGACGTCGCCGCCCTGACCGGTGGCGTTCGCCTCTGCGACCATCTTTGAGACCGCGACCGGAAGTCCGGCGGTGGAGATGACCAGCAGCACGTTGTACACGCTGTACGCGATGTTGAAGTTGGCAAAGCCGTTGCCGTCGAGCAGGTTGCCGAGCGGTATCTTGAACACCGCGCCGATCACCTTGACAAGGGCGACGCCTATCGCCAGCACCAGCGCGCCCTGAAGGAAGTTCTGTTTTTTCGCCATGGGAACTGAAAACCTCGCTTAACCCCAGATTTTCGGGAACACATAGTGCTCTGTCTCGTAACGAGCGCGCTCGACGTCTACCGTCTTGTACTCGCCGTTTTCGTAGAGCACCTTGCCGCGTACCATCGTCATGCACACGTCGTTTCCGCGCGCGGCAAAGACCACGTTTGAAAGCAGGCTGTGCTCGGGATAGAGGTGCGGCGCGTCGAGATCGAGCACCGTGATGTCCGCGTCATATCCGACCGTGAGCCTGCCGCACTCGTTTTCGCGGCCCTGCGCCTTCGCGCCGTTCAGCGTAGCCATAGCGAACGCATCCGGCGCGGGCACGAGCGACGGGTCGAGGTTTGCCGCCTTGTGCATTATCGCCGCCGCCTTTATCTCCTCAAACATATCGTGCGAGTTGTTCGAGCTTACGCCGTCGGTGCCGAGCGCGACGTTCACGCCCGCGTTCTTCAGCGCGGTCACCGGCGCAAAGCCGCTCGCGAGCTTCATGTTCGACACCGGATTGTGCGCCGCCGACGCGCCGTGCGCCGCGAGTATCTCGTGGTCGTGCGGAGTGGTCCATACGCAGTGGGCGCAGTTCGCGGGAACGTCGAACACGCCGTGCTTTTCAAGCACCTCGGCGGGGGTCATGCCCCACCGTCCGATGCACTCCTCGTGCTCGCTCTTCGTCTCGGACAGGTGGACGTGAAGGCGGATGCCGCGCTCCTTTGCGAACGCCGCGACCTTCTCCCACAGATACGGCTCGGAGGTGTACTCGCCGTGTATGCCCGCGTCGACGACGATGCGTCCGCCGTCGTGGCCGTGCCAGCGGTCGAACAGCTCGAGCGCCTCGCGCGAGTCGTTGCTGGACTTTTCGCCCGACCACTCGAATCCGCTCGGACAGGAGAATCGGGTTATCGCGCGGCAGAGGTTGGCCTTCATGCCGCCGAGGTCTATCCGCTCGGCGACCGTAGGCTCGAACATATACATATCGGTCACGCTCGTCGTGCCGAAGCGCACGCACTCGGCAATGGCGAGGTCGGTGCAGGCGGACACGCAGCGCGCGTCCAGTTTGTCCTCGGCGGGGAATATGTAGTTGTTCAGCCACTCGTGAAGCTCACAGCCCTCGCCAAAGCCGCGGAACACGGTCATCGGCAGATGGGTGTGCGCGTTGACAAGCCCGGGGATGAGCGCCTTGCGGGTGCCGGATATCACGCGGTCGGGCTTGCAGTCGGGGCGGGTGTCGCCGACATAGGCTATCTTTCCGTCGTCGCCGACCAGCAGATACGCGTCCTTCAGTATCGGCTCATACGCCGAGGTTATTATCGATATCTTCTCAAAAAGTATCATCACATCTTCTCCAGACAACCGAGTATGAATTTGGTGAAGCGCGGCTGTGCCTTGAGACCCTCCTCAAGCACCTCGCCGTCCACGAACTGGCGCTTTTCGATGCCCGCCGCCATGTTGGTCATAAGCGACACGCCGAGCACCTTCATGCCGCAGTGGTTGGCGGCGATGGTCTCGGGCACGGTGGACATACCCACGGCGTCCGCGCCGAGCGTCCGTGCCGCGCGTATCTCGGCGGGCGTCTCATACTGCGGACCGCCGAAGAACATATACACGCCCTCGCGCAGGGTTATAGCGCACTCGTGAGCGACGTTGCGCGCTATCGCCTGATAGTCGGGGTGATAGGCGTGGAGCATATCCGGGAAGCGGATGCCCAGCTCGTCGATGTTCTCGCCGCGCAGCGGGCTTTCCGGCCAGAGCTTGATGTGGTCTGTTATCAGCATCAGGTCGCCCACACGGAAGTCGGTGTTCACCGCGCCCGCGGCGTTGGTGAGTATCGCCTTGTCCACGCCGAGAAGGCGCGCGGTGCGGAGCGGATACACGACGGTCTGCATGTCGTAGCCCTCGTAGCAGTGGCAGCGTCCCTTCATCAGCATCACGTTCTTTCCGGCGAGCTTGCCGAAGTAGAACGCCCCGTCGTGACCGGGTGCGGTGGATACCGGAAAATTCGGTATGTCGCGGTAGCTGACGACCGTCGGGCTTTCGACCAAGTCGGCAAGCGACGCAAGCCCCGAGCCGAGCGTTATCAGTATCTCCGGCTTGAAGCCGCCTATCTTTGAGGTGATGAATTCCGCGCTCTCGCGCAGACGAGCCATATAATCCTTTTCGGACATTTCGTTCCCTCCCGATTCAAGTTTTTGGCAGTTTAGGATATTGTAGCACAAAGTCGGACGGCTTACAAGCCCGCCTCGCCGATGAATTCACGCAGCATCGAGTTTTTCGGCAGGAATTTCGCGTCGAGCGTGGGGAAAAGCTCGAGCGCGTCGCGGAGCCGCATTATCTCGTCGTAGCGGTCGAAATCGGGGGTCACGCCCTCGAAGATATGTCCCGCGAACGCCTTGAGCAGCGGCACCTCGCAGGCAAACGAGCTGTCGAATATCACGTCCGCCGTGTTCTTGAAGGGGGATATCCACTGCTTTTCGCCGCGCCGAAGGTTTTCCCACATCGAAAAGGTGAGTGCCGCGCTCGCGCCGCGGAACAGCTCGTCGCGCACCGCTCGCCGGAGTATGCGCATCCAGGTGCCCTTGAACACCACCGCGCCGCTGTCGTCTACGATATTCGACCGCGCGGAGATGTAGACCTTCTCGGTCGGGACATCCGGCGCCGCGTCGCTGAGCGTGCCGTTCAGCGCATGTATGCCCTCGAATATCACCATCTCGTTTGCGCCCAGGCGGAGCGGAGTGCCCGCCGAGCGGTCGCGCGCCTGCTTGTGAAAATCGAATCGGGGCACGACTATCTCGTGGCCGGCGTTCAGCTCGGTGAAATGGTCGGCGAGCAGCTCGAGGTCGAGGCACTCGGGGCTTTCAAAGTCGAACTCGCCGCGCTCGTTTCGGGGGCTGTTCTCGGTCACGTCGCGGTAGTAGTCGTCCATCGACACGGTTCGGGTGACGATGCCCATCTGTTCGAGGCGTTCCTCTATCTTGTGGGCGGTGGTCGTCTTTCCCGACCCGCTCGGTCCGCTCAAAAGCACGATGCGGCTGCCGTTAACACCGCTCGCGATACGGTTTGCGGCGCGTCGGATGTTCAGCTCGTAGCGGCGGTCGCACTCGGCGATGAAGCTCTGCGGATCGGTCGATACTTGTCGTATTATGTCTGTTAAATTATACGCCATGTTGTTCTCCTTAATGATTGCTTTGCAGCCAGTTTGAAAGCTTCTCGCCTGACTTTCGGAAGTCGCAGGCGATGTATTCGGCGGCAAATTTCGGGTTTGACACCCGCTCGACAAGCTCGCCGGACACCAGCTTTGACATCCCGCCCGCGCCGAGCGCCAGACAGAATCCGACCTCGTCCATGATGAGCGAGTTGTATATGCAGTCGTGCCCGGGAAGCGACCATCCGGTGTTCTCCAGCGGCGCGACCATATACTTCTGCCGATAGAGGTAGTATGGCGAGTAGCCGCCGCGCAGCAGGAGCGGATACGCCGCATTCACCATCGTCTCCGCCGCCGAGTTTTCGAGCGTCTCGTCCGCCTCGGTCGCGATGCGGTTGAGCGTTGAGCCGCGCTTTCGGGCAAGCGTGTGTATTGTCAGGTTTTCCGGTTTCAGGTCGAGTATGCGCGAAAGCGTGTCCGAAAATCCGTCGGGGGTGTCCCCCTCAAGCCCTGCGATGAGGTCGGTGTTTATCGTGTCAAAGCCTGCCTCGCGGGCGAGCGCGAACGCGTCGAAGAACTGCTCGGGCGAGTGCGGACGTCCCGCGAGCTTGAGCGCCGTCGGGTTCAGCGACTGCGGGTTTATGCTTACGCGAGTGACCGCCGAGCTTTTCAGCGCGAGCAGCTTTTCGCGGTCGATGGTGTCCGGCCGTCCCGCCTCGACGGTGAATTCCACGCCCTGCGGCGGTCGAAATGCGTCGAACAGCGCGGAGCACACGCGGCGGAGCTGCTCGGGCGACAGCGTGGTCGGCGTCCCTCCGCCGATGTATATCGCGCGCGGGACAAGCCCGCTCGACCGCATTATCTCGCCGCGAAGGCGTATCTCCTCCAAAAGTTTTTCGACATACGGCTCTATCAGCGAGCCGCTCGCGCCGACCGATTCGCTGACGAACGAGCAGTATTTGCAGCGCGACGGGCAGAAGGGCACGCCGAGATAGAGCAGATAGCCGTCCGCACCGAGCGCCTCCTCCGCCGCAAGACCCGCCGACGCGGCGCGCACGGTCATCGACGCGCGGTCGGTCGAGAGCAGATAGCGGTCGGTGAGCTCCTTCATCGCGGCGTATCCGCTCGACTGCGATATCAGCCGCCGCGCGAGCTTTGTGGGACGCATTCCGGTGAGCGCGCCCCAAGCCCCGAGCGGCTTGTATTCGTTTATCGCCCTTGCTGTCGCGAGCTTCAGCGCGTGCTGCCGGCGGCGCACAAGCTCGCGGACGGCGGACGGCGCGGTGGAGGCGTCCGCGCGGTCGGTCGGAAGCTCAAAGTTTTCGGGGAGGTCGAGACCGTCCGACGAAAAGTCGACCGTCGCGACATAGCCCTTTCCGCCGACCGACAGCGTCGCGTAGGCTCTGCCGTCGGAAATGCCTTCGATGCGGGTGACGAGCGCGTCGTCCGCGTCGGGCGGGTAGTCGTCAAGCTCGACGGTCTGCTCCGGCGCGGCGCCGAGCAGGCTTATCATCGCCTCCTCCGCCGCAAAGCGGTATGTGTGATTGATTATGAAAAGTTTCATGGTATGAAGTCCTCGGTCGGGTCGATGAGCGGATAGCCCTCGTCGTCCAGCTCCTCGTCCCAGTCGTCCTCCGGCTCGGCAAATTCCTCCTCGCGGCCGCCGTCCACGCCGAACACCGCCTCCTGCATATGCAGATTGAACTCGCGCTCGCGGTCGAGGGTGGTCGCCTGGTCGTGGCCGGGATAGACCTTGAAGTCGCCGTCCAGCTCGTACAGCCGCTTCAGACTGTCCGATATTGTGCGGAAGCTGCCGCCGGGGAGATCGGTGCGTCCGCAGCTGTCCCGAAAGAGTGTGTCCCCCGAGAACATAGCGCCGCCGCAGACGATGACCGCCGAACCGAGCGTGTGCCCCGGCGTCAGCAGATAGCGGAACTCCATCGAGCCGGCGACGAACGAGCTGCCCTCCTCCGCGAGGAAATCCGCCTCGATCGGCGTCTGGTCGAGATGCACCTTTGACGACAGACTGCGCAGCGGGGAGACGAGGCAGTCGGCGTCCGGCTTCGCGACGACCACCTTTGCGCCGGTCATGCTTTTCAGCGCGGGCACGGCGAGTATGTGGTCGAAATGCCCGTGGGTAAGCAGGATGTAGTGGCATTTGAGCTTCTTCTGCTTCAGAAACGCGTCGATACGCTCCGCCTCGAAGCCGGGGTCGATTACAACGGCGTCGTTTCCGTCATACGCGACATAGCAGTTCGTGGCGGCGGGACCGACGACGAAAGTTTTTATCTTCATGGGTCTCACCTCACCCAATATTATAAAGGAAATAAGCGGAAAATTCAAGATACAGCCGCGGCGCGCGCATACAGTCTTGACAAGGCGGAAAAAGGGTGATAGAATAGTTGTGTTTTGAAACTAATACGACTGTGAGGCGGACTAATTTGGCAGGACAAGGTGGAGGCGCCACGGCTGCGCCCAAAGTAAAAATGATAAAGACCTACATCGACGAGCTCGAGGTAGGCACGCCGGAATTTGTCGAACAGGAGACGAAGAAGTCGAAGGCAGAGCGCAAGCAGCTGCCGCCCGGCGCGGAATCGAAGACGCTGTATAAGGACATCGTGCGCATCGCGTGGCCGTCGCTTATTGAGATGACGCTCGCGAGCCTTGTCTCGATGGTGGACATGATGATGGTCGGCAAGATCCCGGGAATGGGCTCGTCGGCTATCACCGCGGTCAGCCTCGCGACCCAGCCGCGATTCCTGTTTATGATGCTGTTCATGGCGCTGAACACCGGCGCGACGGCGGTCATAGCCCGAGCGCGCGGAGCGGGAAATCGTGACGAGGCGAACAACATCCTTCGCCACGCGTTCCTTCTCAACTGCATCATGGCGATCCCGATGATGATAATCGGCTATTTCACCGCGGAACCGCTCATTCGCTTTATGGGCGGCGACGGCGTGAAGAACGGCACGATAACCGCGGCTACGGTGGCGGCGAGCAAGGAGTATCTCCAGATACAGATGCTCGGCTTCCTGCCCACGATAATTCCGATAACCATTACGGCGGTGCTTCGCGGAACCGGAAACAGCCGTATACCGATGGTGTACAACATCGCCGCGAACGTCGTAAACGTGTTCCTCAACTGGGTGCTCATCTACGGCAACCTCGGCGCTCCGGCGATGGGCGTTGCGGGCGCGAGCCTCGCGACGATAATCGGCCTGTGCGTGTCGACGGTGATGGCGCTGTTCTCGGTGCTCAGCGGCAAGAACTATCTGCATCTCAGCCTTGCAAAGTTCAAGCTCAATATTCGCATAATCGGACAGATAATCAAGGTCGGCGTACCCGCGCTCATCGAGCAGGGCATAATGCGTGTCGGCATAATCATCTTCACCCGCACCATCGGCTCGCTCGGCGAGGTGAACATGGCGACGCACCAGGTGTGCATGAACATACAGTCGCTGACCTTCATGACCGGTCAGGCGTTCGCGGTCAGCTCGACCACGCTTGTCGGTCAGTGCCTCGGCAAGACGCGTCCGGACATGGCGGAGCACTACTCCCGCCGCTGCCGCAGACTCGGACTGTACGTCGCGCTGTTCCTGGCGGTCACCTTCTCCATCGGCGGCGGACAGGTGGTCAAGATGTACACCGACGCGTCCGATCCGACCTACCTGCAGGTGGTCATGCTCGGCGCGCTGCTGATGCTGTTCGTCGCGTTCCTGCAGCCGATACAGTCGTCGCAGTTCATCCTCGCGGGTGCTCTGCGCGGCGCGGGCGATACCCGCTCGACGGCGGTGATAACGCTGATAACCGTGCTGGTCGTGCGTCCGGTGTTCGCGTGGTTCTTCGTGTCGCTGCTCGGATGGCGCGACATCAACTTCACGCTCAACCCGACGCTTGAAAACATCGTTATGACGCTCTCGGGACTGCACGGAAAGGCGGAACCGGGCACGATACTCGTCAACCTCGGACTTATCGGCGCGTGGATCTCGATAGCGCTCGACCAGATCCTGCGCTCGCTGCTCGTCATGGCGCGGTACAACAGCGGCAGGTGGAAAAACATAAAGCTGTAAGAAGCGCTGAGGCAGACACGCCGAAGCGTTACAGCGACAAATACCGCACAACAAAAAGGACGGCGGATGCCGTCCTTTTTTCTGCTCTGTTTTACGGCAGGAGGGTGAGCGGGTCTATCTGCGCGCCTGCCCTGATGACCTCGAGATGCAGGTGCGGAGTGTCCGCGCTCTCCGCGTCGGCGGAAGCTCCGATCGCGCCGATGGTCTGTCCCGCCTCGACCGTGTCCCCGGCGGCGACCTTGACCGTCTCGGCGAGATTCTTATAGACCGAGTAGGTCGAGCCGCCGTGGTCGATGACGACGATCTTGCCCATCATCTCGTCGTCGTACACGTCCTCGACCACGCCGTCGCCAATAGCGGACACAAGCGCGCCAAGGCTGCCGGCGATGTCCGCTCCGGTGTGGACGCGCCAGTCCTCCATCGTGTTCGAGAACACCAGCTCATCCACGCTGAACGGCACCATGACCTCGCCGCCGAGCGGCCAGACGTAGAAGCCGGCGGTCGGACGCTTGGGCGGATTGAGGTCGGCTTCGCCCGCGACCTGGGTCGCGCCGGACGGCACCTCGGTCTCCTTCGACGCGGGCAGCGGCTTCGGCGTGCTCATCACCACCTCGCCCGAGTGCAGCGCGCCGGACGGTACCTCGGTCGTGAGCGGCTCGGAGCTGGGCTTTGCGGTGGCGGCGGGGGTGATGGACGGCGCGGCGACGACCGGGCTGACGTTCGGCACCGACATGAGGTCGTCCCCTTCGCCGTTGCCGCCGGAGAAGAAGAGCGCGTAGCCCGCGATGCCGACCGCCGCGACACAGATGATAAGGATGATGTAGAACCCTTTGCCGTTCAGAAATTCGACAAATTTGTTCGGCTTTGCACGATTGTTACTCATAGAAATACCTCCGAAAGAGTCTTCGGAGGTATTGTTGCCGATATTTAGTCGGTATATTCGTGTTCAGATGAACTTTTTCACACCGGGTATCTTTCGCACAAGCCACACGGCGGCGGCGCACACGACGAATATGCCAAGCTCGTAGACGAGCATTGCGGGGAATCGTCCGATAAACTGCGCCAAAAATACGAACACAGGCCGTGACCAGCGTATCAGAAAGATGTGCGCGAGGTAGACGCCGAACGTCGTCGCGCTCATCGCCGCGAGCAGCTTTGTGCGCCTCGGATGTACCCTGCGCCGCGCGAGGACGAACAGCGCCGCCGCCGGAAGCGCGGTGGTCAGCAGGCTCGCGCGCTCGACCCGCAGCGTTATCTCGCCGTAGAGCGACTGCTCCTGCGCGGTGAGCAGTGTTGCTGCGGCTATCGGAAGCAGCACGCACGCCCAAGCCGCGATGTCGACGCCCGCGCCGCGCGGAAGCCCCTTCGCGTTTGCGAGCGCGTAGCCGAGCACCATGAATCCGACCCACTCGGCGAATATCGCGGGCGGGTTGAGATATTTCGAGATCGTCGGCGCGCCGAGTGAGGACACGAGCGGCAGCACACATACGAACACCGCCCACACCGCGACGAAGTACCACAGATCGCGCGGCTTTGCGCGGCGGACGAACGCCCGGAGTATCGGCAGCGCGAGCAGCAGTCCGAGGTACATATACAGATACCACAGCGGCATGGATATCTCGCCCGACCAGAGCGCGGCAAAGAATCCGTCGACTGAGCCGCCGCCGTTCAGGATGTACAGCGGTATCGACACGACGACCAGCACAATAACTATTCGTAAAATGCGGTGCAGAAACAACTCCTTGTAGCTCTCATCGCGTCCGAGCAGCAGAGCGCCGCTTATCATCACGAACAGCGGGATGGCGGTTTTGCTGACAAAGAACCACGCGACCGATAGCCACCAGAGCGCGTCGTTTGGAGCGGACGCGCGGAACAGCTCGGAGTTTGTGTGGTTGACGATGACGAGGAACACCGCGACCACGCGCAGCAGGTCGAGATAGGGACGGCGCTCAGAAGGTGAACTCGCCGTCATGGAATACCTCCACCTCTCTACCGTCGCGGGTGCGTCCGACTATCCGCATATCCGCCGTGCCTATCATAAAGTCGACGTGGGTCATCGACTGATTGAGACCGAGCTTCTCCTGCTCCTCCGGGCTGAGCTTGTCCGCGCCCTTGATGCAGGCGTAGGACGAGCCGAACGCGAGGTGGCAGCTTGCGTTCTCGTCGAACAGCGTGTTGTAGAAGAGTATCCCGCTGCGGCGTATCGGACTGGAGTAGGGCACCAGCGCGCACTCGCCGAGGTAACGCGCGCCGTCCAGCTCGAGCTGAGACTGGAGATACTCGTCGCCGACCTTCGCGTGGGCCTCGACGATGCGTCCGCCCTCAAAGCGCATGGATATGCCGTCGATCAGATTGCCGTTAAGAGCCAGCGGCAGCGACGCGTAGACCACGCCGTCCACTCCCAGGCGGTGCGGCGCGGTGAATATCTCCTCGGTCGGGATGTTCGGGATGAACACGCGGCCGTTCTTTGCGGTCTCGCAAACGCCGTCCCAGATGTGGTTTTCGGGCAGCTTTATCGTAAGGTCGGTGCCGAGCGAGTTTGAGTAGTGCAGCGACTCGAACTGCCACTCGTCCAGCTTCGCGATGCGCGCGAGCTGACGCTTGTTCTTCTCCTCCCATCGCTCGGCGGCGCGGCCGTCGCTGGTGACGAGGCAGCAATCGAATATCGCGTCCCACAGCCGTTCGACCGCCGTCTTTTCGTCGAGGTCGGGGAATACGAGCTTTGCCCAGCCGGGGGTGGCGTAAGCGGCGACCGACCACTGCGCGGCGTTCTGACGGCGCGCGGCGCGGTACTCCTTGAGCTTTGAGTTCTGCGCTATCGACGCGCGCTGCATACGCTTCGGGTCGATGCCCTTCATCGCGGCGGGGTCGAATCCGGCGACCGAGAAGGTCGCGCTGCCGCTTGCGGTGAGATTGTTGTAGAACGCGACCCGCCAGTCGGGGAACTCGTCAAACGACGCGTCCGGGTCGCGGAGATATTTCTCACGGCTGACCGCGCCGTCCGACCACTGCACGTCCACCACGCCCGCGCCCGCGTCGTGAGCGCCTGCGACAAGCATTCGGGTGAGGTCTGCGCAGTCGACCGGCGAGCTGATGAGCAGGGGCTGTCCCTCCGCGGGATTTACGCCGCAGCGCATAAGAAAATCGGCGTATTCCGCGAGCTTTGCACTGAAATCTGCCATGTTTTTACTCCTTCTCCACCGCCGCGCGGACTTCCATCGCGAGGGCGGGCTTGTTGGTTATTATCGCGTCGCAGCCGAGGCGGATAAGCTTCTCCATGTCCGAAGGCTCGTCCACCGTCCAGGGATGCACATTCACACCGAGCCGGTGGCTCTCGGTAACATAGTCGGGTATCATCAGGTTCTGCTGCATGGGGTGCAGCGCGTCGGCGTGTATCTCGTGCGCGTAGTTCCACGGATAGGCAAAGCCGCAGGAGTAGAGCAGACCGAGCTTTGCGTTCGGCAGCGCCTCCTTCAGCATCAGCAGCGAGTAGTGGTTGAACGATGAGTAGATGAGCCTGTCCGCCATGCCGTACTCCGCCTCCAGCCGCGCGAGGCTCGCTATCATCTCCGGCTCGGGCAGCGCGCCCGCCTTCAGCTCGACGTTTATCGTGAGGTTCGACGGCGCGATGAGCGCGTACACCTCGGCAAGCGTGGGTATCCGCTCGCCCGCAAACTCGTTCTGCTTATAGGAGAAGTCGAACTTTCGCAGCTCGTCGAGGGTGAAGTCGGTGACAAGTCCCTTGCCGCTGGACGTGCGGTCGATGCGCTCGTCGTGCAGCACGACCACCTCGCCGCTCTTGCAGAGATGCACGTCCAGCTCGATGCCGTCCGCGCCGCAGTCTATCGCCTTTTTGAACGCCGACAGGGTGTTCTCCGGCGCCTCGGACGAGAATCCGCGATGTGCCCATATCTTGGTGTGCATGATATCCCTCCCAAATTTTTCTTGATAACGACATTATACTCCCGACAGTGGGCAAAATCAAGGTATAACCGCTTGACACGAGCGTCGATTGGCGGTAATATTATTCTGTATCCATATATTCACTCTGAAAGGACGATAACTCCATGCCGGAGAACATGATAGAAGTTATACGCGAGGAAGATATGCCCGAGTTTGACGCGTTTGTCGCGTCGCATCCGAAGGGCCACTTCATGCAGACCTCGCTGTGGGCAAAGCATAAGCCCGAGTGGCAGCACCTCGCGATGCTCAAACGGGACGCGGACGGCACTCCGGTGGGCGGTATGTCGGTGCTTATCCGTAAGGTGCCCAAGCTGCCGTACACCCTGATGTACTGCTGCCGCGGGCCGGTGTGCGACCCGGAGGACGAGGAGACGGTGCTCGACCTGCTGTCCGCCTGCAAGTCGCTTGCGCGGACGATGCGGAGCTACGCCGTAAAGATAGACCCCGATCTGCCGAAGCCCTCGCCGACGTTTGAGAAGTGCCTCGCTAAGCAGGGCTTCAAGCTGGTGGACGGCGGAAAGAACTTTGAGGGCGCGCAGCCGCGGTTCGTGTTCCGTCTCGACATCGGCGGCAAGACCGAGGACGAGATAATGGCGGGCTTCGACTCCAAGACCCGCTACAACGTGCGCCTTGCGGGACGCAAGGGTGTTGTGTGCAAAAACGCCGGCGCGGAGGGTCTGGACGACTTCCAGGCGCTGATGGAGGAGACCGGACGGCGCGACGGATTCGTCGTGCGCGGCAGGAGCTATTTCGCGTCGATGCTCGAGAACCTGGGCGAGCACGCGCGGCTGTATATGTGCTATCTGCCCGACGGCACGCCGATAAGCGGAGCGCTTGCGATATGGTACGGCGACAAGGTGTGGTATCTCTACGGCGCAAGCTCGTCGCAGCACCGCGAGTTCATGCCGAACTATCTCATGCAGTGGGAGATGATCCGCTGGGCGGTGGAGAAGGGGTGCAGGATATACGATTTTCGCGGGGTCAGCGGCGATCTGTCCCCCGAGAACCCGCTGTACGGGCTGTACCGCTTTAAGAAGGGCTTCGGCGGCGACTTCGTCGAGTTCATCGGCGAGTACGACTATGTGCTCAGCCGCACGCTTCGCAAGATGGTGAACGTCGGCAAGAAGATGATGATGAAGCGCGCGATGCACAGGTCGAAGAAAAATTAAAGATTTTCGGGAAGTGGGGATAGCATGAAGGCGCTTCTTGTTCAGGTCGGACGGCTGCGCGCAAACGCAAAGACAGTTCAAAAGCTCGCGGGCGGCACCTCGGTCTATGCCGTGCTCAAGGGCAACGCCTACGGCATGGGGCTTATCGAAACGGCAAGGATACTCCGCGAGGAGGGCTTTGTCCGCTTTGCGCTGACCGAGCTTTCGGACGCGATAGCCCTTCGCTCGGCGATGCAGGACGTGGAGATACTGATGCTCCGCTCTACCCCCGAGCCGGAGTTCATAAACGGACTTATCGACTACAATCTGGTGGGCACGATAGGCTCGCAGGACGCGGCGGTCGCGATGAACGGCATCGCAAAGGCGCGGAGCACGGTCATCGAGGCGCACATCGAGATAGACACCGGCATGGGCCGCTATGGCTTTGAGCCGGACGACATAAAGGGTCTGCTTCAGGTGTACAAGTACATGGACGGACTGGCGCTGACCGGCATATACACCCACTTCTGCGAGAGCTGGAAGTCGGAAAAGCGCACGCGCGCACAGCTGGACGCGCTTGAGAGCACCGTGTCCGCGCTGCATCGGGAGAACATCGACCCGGGACTTGTCCACGCGGCGAACAGCTCGGCGCTTACGCTCTATCCGTGGTCGAAGTGCGACGCGGCGAGAGTCGGCTCGCTGTTTACCGGACGGGTCGCGGCAAAGAACAAGCTGGGACTTCAGCGTGTCGGTGCGATGATAAGCGAGGTCGGCGAGGTGCGTCGGCTTCCTGCCGGCTCGACCGTGGGCTACGGCTCGGCTTACAGGGCGAAAAAGGACAGGCAGATAGCGGTGATACCGGTGGGCTACGCCGACGGATTCTGCGTTGAAAAGGCGCACGACAGCTACCGCCTGCGCGACGCGCTGCTGTACGCGTTTTCCAGCCTGTGGCGCGGTATCCGCCGCAAAAAGATGTATGTTACGATAAACGGCAAGCGCGCGCGGGTGCTTGGGCACGTCGGAATGCTGCACACGGTGGCGGACGTGACCGGAATGCGTGTGTCGGCGGGCGATCGCGTGCTGATGGACGTCAATCCGATACTAGTGCCGAATGACATAAAACGCATTTACGAATAAAATATACACGAATTATCGAAGTGTGACCGAAAAGTGACCGCAGCCATATATAATGAGTTTAGCCACTAGGGTGGATAACCAAGTGACAGAGGTGAGAAAATGGCGGCCGGAAAGACAGTCATAGTCAAAATACTCGAGGAGCAAAACAATACCTGGCAGGGAACCGTTACCTGGGTGGAAACAAACAGGACGATGCCCTTCCGCTCGGTGCTGGAGCTGATCCGGCTGATGGACAGCGCGGTCGAGTAAAAAGACTATAAAAAAGAGACGAGCTTTTGCTCGTCTCTTTTTTATCGCTCAAACCGTCGAACGTGCTCAAGCAGCGCCGAGCGCTCGTTTGCGACCTCGCCGGACAGCACGTCGTCGCAGAGCCGCTCGAGCAGTCTGCCGCGCTCGGTCGGCGGCGCGTCCAGCTCGTCGCCGTGAATGGCGAGCATCGACGGCGAGTACGGCGCGTTCGACGCGATAAGCTCGCGCGCAAGCTCGATGGCCGCGCGGATATCGGCGACCCGTTCGCGCGCGCCGTCCTTTTTGAGATCGTGCGCGAGCGCGTCGGCAAGCTGCACCTCGCACAGCTGCATGAATCCGTCCTCGCCGAGCCTCCGCAGGTATCGCCCGATGAGCGCGGGTTTTGGGGAGAGTGGGTCGTCGTGCATCCGCACAAGCTCGGTCGTGCGCTCGCGGACCGCCCTTGACGCGTGGAGAGCCTCCAGACGTGCCCGCGTCATCGGCGCGCCGCGCTCGGGATGTCCGTGAAAGCTGCGGTGACCGTTCGGCTTTTCCAAGGCGCACAGCGGCTTTGCGATGTCGTGAAACAGCAGCGCAAGGCGTATCTGCGGGTCGGGCGGGGAGAGCGCTATCGAGCGGCAGATGTGCTCCCACACGTCAAAGCAATGCCAACTGTTGCGGTGCTCAAAGCCGACGCAGGGAGATATCTCGGGTATCGCGGCGGCAAGCACGTCGGGATAGTCGAGCAGTATACGCTCGGCGTCGACGCCGCAGAGCAGCTTGCCAAGCTCCGCGAGTATCCGCTCGCCGCTTATTTTTTCGATGAGCGGCGCAAGCTCGCGTGCGGCGGAGGCGGTCGCGTCGTCGAGCGTAAAGCCTCCGAGGGTGGACGCAAACCGCAGCGCGCGTAGTATCCGCAGGGCGTCCTCCGAGAATCGGGCAGAGGGGTCGCCGACGCAGCGTATCGTCTGCCGTTCTAGGTCGGAGCGTCCGCCGAACGGGTCGACTATCTCGCCGTCCGCGTCCGCCGCCATTGCGTTTATCGTAAAATCGCGACGCGCGAGGTCGCCCTCGAGCGTCGTGTCAAAGCTGACCGAGGTCGGGTGTCGCGCGTCGTCATAGCCGCCGTCCGAGCGAAAGGTGGTTATCTCATACTGCCTGCCGTCGAGCAGGACGGCTATCGTGCCGTGCTTTCTGCCGACGTCTATCGTTTTGAGGTCGGAAAAGACGCGCTCGGTGTCCTCCGGCAGCGCGGACGTGCATATGTCCCAATCGTCGGCGCTCCGTCCGAGCAGCGCGTCGCGAACACATCCGCCGACCGCGTACGCCTCAAAACCGGCGACGCGCAGGCGGTCGATGACCGTCCGCGCGCCGGGGTGAATGGTTATCCTCATTATATTATCAGAAACCGAGATGCTTTTCGATATAGTCGGCGACCTCGGCTATCGGCAGTCGCACCTGCTCCATCGAGTCGCGCTCGCGGACGGTTACGCAGCCGTCGCCAGCCTTCTCGTCGTCGCCGACGGTGTCGAAGTCGACGGTTACGCAGAACGGCGTGCCTATCTCGTCCTCGCGGCGATAGCGCTTGCCGATAGAGCCGGTCTCGTCGTAGTCGGTCATGAAGCGCTTGGCAAGCTCGTCGCGTATCGGCATCGCGGCCTCGCCGAGCTTCTTGGACAGCGGAAGCACCGCCGCCTTGTACGGCGCGAGCGCGGGCTTGAGGTGCAGCACCACGCGGGTGTCGTTCTTCTCCGCGTCCACGACCTCCTCGTCGTATGCCTCGCAGAGAACGGCGAGCACCGTGCGGTCGACGCCGTAGGTCGATTCGATGATGAACGGGACAAAGCGCTCGTTGGTGTCCGGGTCGAGATAGTCGATGCGCTGTCCGCTGTACTCCTGATGGCGGGTGAGGTCGAAATTCGTGCGGTTGTGCGTGCCGTTGACCTCGCCCCAGCCGAATGGGAAGAGGAACTCGATGTCGCACGCCGCGCGGGCGTAGTGTGCGAGCTTCTCGTGGTCGTGATAGCGCAGATGCTCGGGGTCGATGCCGAGGTCGATGTAGAACTGTCTGCCGTACTCCTTGAAGTAGGCGTACAGCTCCTCGTCCTGACCCTCCTTGCAGAAGGTCTGGAACTCCGCCTGCTCGAACTCTATCGTGCGGAAGGTGAAGTTGCCGGGGGTTATCTCGTTGCGGAACGCCTTGCCTATCTGACCGATGGAGAAGGGCAGCTTCGCGCGCTGAGTGCGCTGGACGTTGAGGAAGTTGACATACTCGCCCTGCGCGTTCTCCGGACGGAGGTAGACGACGCTCTTCGAGTCGGCGGTCACTCCGCGGTGAGTCTCAAACATGAGGTTGAACTCGCGGATGTCAGTAAAGTTGTGCTTGCCGCAGTGCGGGCAGGGAATCGAGTGCGCCTTGATGTACTCGAACATCTCCTCCTTGGTCATCGCGTCGGCGTGCGCGTCCGGGTCGAACGACTCAATAAGGTTGTCCGCGCGGATACGCATCTTACACTCCTTGCAGTCGAGCAGCGGGTCGCTGAACGACGCGACGTGTCCGCTCGCCTCCCACACGCGCGGGTGCATGAGGATGCCGGCGTCCAGCTCGAAGCTGTTGTGGCGCTCCTGTATAAAGCGCTTGCGCCACGCGTCCTTGACCGCGTTCTTCAGGCGCGAACCGAGCGGGCCGTAGTCCCATGTGTTCGCCAGTCCGCCGTATATCTCGCTGCCGGGATAGATAAAGCCGCGGTTTTTGCACAGCGCGACGATCTTCTCCATAGTCTTTTCGGAAGGATTCATTATTTCCACGTCCTCTCAAATATGTCAGTCACGATACATATTATAGCCGCAAAGACCGCTTCGGTCAAGCCGATTCGTAACATTATTTCGCCGAAATTACACGACGTGCGGGCCGCGCGTCAAAATTTCCAGAATTTTCCATTTTTATTACGAAAAACGCGTAATATACCTACAAAACAGTTACAAATGCGTCTGGATTGTTGACTTTACGGCTCGGGTGCGGTATAGTCTTCTCGTGCCCGGGCGAACCGGGAAAAATAAAAGGGAGGAACGATAGATCATGCAGTATCTGAAGAAATTGCTGGCAGCAACGCTTGTGCTCGCTATGACGATGGCGTTCGTGCCGGCGGCGTCCGCGCTCAACTTTACCGACAGTGAGGACGTCAGGAACAGTGAGGCGGTCGAGCTTCTCGTCAGCCTCGGAATCATCAAGGGTCATGACGACGGACGTTTTGATCCGACCGGCCATCTGACCCGTGCGGAGGCGGCGAAGATAATCTACGTCGCGACCCGCGGCGAGGACGACGGCGCGAAGATCTTCGCCGGCTCGAACCTCTTCAATGACGTTCCGCGCGGACTGTGGTCGCAGGGCTACATCAACTACGCGGCGGTCATGGAGTTTGTTGCGGGCCACGGCGACGGAAAGTTCGATCCGAACGGGGACATCACCGGATACGAGTTCCTGAAGATCCTTCTCTGCGCGCTCGGCTACGACCAGGAGACCGAGGGATTCGCCTATGACGCGCGCTGGCAGTACAACGTGCTGACCGTGGCGCTGAAGAAGGGACTTACCGTCGGCTTCTCGGGCGATCTCGCGCAGCCGCTGGAGCGCGATGACGCGGCTCTGTTCGCGGCAAACGCAGTCTACGCCACCACCGTTCGCTACGATGCGAATATGCGTGCGCAGTCGACCGGCGTGACCTTCGGCGAGGCAAATCTCGGACTGAGCACCATCTCGGGCATCCTTGTTGCAAACGACAAGGCGGCGCTCGACGGCTACTCGATGACCGAGGAGGGTTCGATAATCGCCATCGGCGACAAGACCGTGCTCGTGCCGCTTTCGAGCGAGCGCATCATGCTCGGCTCGGCGGTCAACGCGCTGGTCAGCGTCAAGAGCGGCTCGTCGCTCATCGCGGACGACGGCAGCTACAACTCGGCGGCGATAGCCAAGGGCTTCGGCGCGGTTCGCGTTGACAGCGACCGCACCGTCGAGCTGGACATCAACAAGGACAAGACCGCTGAGGATGTCGAGTACTACATCAACTACAAGAAGGCTGACAAGGACGCCTACGAGGCGCTCGGCGCGGGTCACCGTGTGCGTGCGATCTCGAACGACGGCGACAACAAGATCGACATGGTGATAGTCGAGAAGATGAGCTTCGGCGAGGTCTCGAACGTCACTTCGACCGGCACCGTCACCGTTGGCGGCAGCCGCTACACCAAGGACAACGCTGTTGGACTTGAGGGACTTGAGAAGGGCGACAAGGTGCTCTATATGTCGATAGAGGGCGGCATGACCCACTTCGAGAAGCCCGAGACCATGGTCGGCACGGCATCCGCCTACACCGATAAGTACGTCATGATAGACGGCAACCGCTACGAGACCGCCATCGGCGTTGCGGGCTTCAAGACCTCCGATGCGCCGCTCGGCAAGGAAGCGACCTACTTCATGCTCGACGGCAAGATAGTCGGATGCGAGTCCGAGGCTGAGGCTCAGAGCCAGCTCAACTACGCCCTGGCGCTGCGTGCGACCCGCGTCGGCTGGGAGTGGCGCGCTGAGATGGTCGGCATGGACGGCAAGAAGGCGACCTACGTTCTCGCCAACGCCGACGACGTCATAGCGGACGACAAACTCGCCGAGGGCCTGTACGACCTGAAGATAAACGAGGACGGCGCGGCTGTGCTGAAGGCGGTCGACACCACCGGAAGCAGCGTGAGCAAGGAGATAAAGTTCACGAACGGCAATCCGCGCATGGGCGACAAGTTCGTCACCTCCAAGACGGTAATGTTCCTGGAGATAGACGGCCAGTGGCAGGTGTACACCGGCATGAACAACATCCCGAGCTTCACCGCCGAGGCTGCCGAGCGCACCGTCTACGGCACGGCTGAGGATCTCTACGGCACCGACGACATGATAACCATCGCGGTCATCTCGAACGTCAAGCTCGCGGACGAGAAGAGCGAGAACCACTTCATCGTGCTCGGTGACGTGCTGAACATCGCCGACGGCAAGCAGAGCTTCGCCGCATGGGACGGCAGCGAGATGAAGAACTTCATCTCCACCGCAGAGGGCATAGTCAGCGGCGGCGTGTACAAGTTCACTCTCAACGCCGCGGGCGACTCGGTCACCAAGGCTGAGGCAGTCACCGGCGAGGAGGGCGTCCTGACCCACGCAGAGGGCATGGTGCTCCGTCTCGCGACCGCCGGCTCGACCGACGCGCAGATAATCACCTACACCAACAACACCAAGGTAGTGATCGTCGACCTGAAGGCGAACACCGCCGAGGCGGCAACGATAGCCGATCTGTCCACCACCGCCGCCGACGCGGTAGAGGAGATGGACGAGGGCGTGACCGACACCATGATCGTGAAGAACGACAATGGCGACGCGGTCTATGTCTACCAGTTCATCGGCGAGTAAGAGATACAGAGACAGACAAAGGAGAGAGACCTCACGGTCTCTCTCTTTTTGTCACTTCAGCCACTGCTTCAGTCCGTCCTCGCAGCGGTGCTCGAGGTCTATGACCGCCTCGGCGAGATGCTTCGTCTCCTCCGACGCACCCGGGCAGCTGTTCTTCGCGCCCTCGATCTCGGTCACGCCCATGCCCGCGCCGCGTATCGCCATCTCGGCGAGGTGGGAGGGGGTGGCGTCGAGCGCGGTGTTCAGCTTTATGCCCGCGCGGCTCATCATCTTTGTCATCGAGCCGTAGCCCTCCGGCGTCTGATGCAGGCGGTGCAGCCGTCCGAGCGTCGCCGCCTCTATCGCGCGGTACTCCTTGAGCTGGTTGGTAAACTGATTTCGGAGCGCGTCGTCGTCTGTGACCTTCATCATGTGTTCGGTCGCGCCCGCGCCCATCGTCACCGTGCCGTAGACGGTGTTGAGAAGCTCTATATCGTCGTTTTTTTCGGTGTGCATCGCTTTCACGTCCTTTCGCGGTTCTTACGCTGTTATTCTGCGCCGAGCGGGGCAGAATAGTCTTGACAATTACTGCCGATTTGGAGTATCATGTGTGGCGTGGAGTAATGTGTTTGGGATATTTTCCCAGTTTTAGGAGGTTTTGAAAAATGGCTGAAAACGAGAAGAACGTCCCGGTGGGCGAGGAGATACCCGAGGACTGCACGCATGACTGCTCGACCTGCGGCGCGGCGTGTCCGTCCAAGCAGACCGAGGACGAGAACGGGCACAAGCTGCCCCATCAGATGAGCTCGATAAAGCGAGTGATAGGCGTTGTAAGCGGCAAGGGCGGCGTCGGCAAGAGCCTCGTCACCTCGCTTATGGCGGTGAACATGAGCCGCCGCGAGCACCGCGTGGCGATACTCGATGCCGACGTGACCGGACCGTCGATACCGCGCGCGTTCGGACTGAACAAGAAGGCACAGGCGACCGAGTGGGGAATCCTTCCTGTGCGCTCAAAGACCGGCATAGACATCATGTCGGTGAACCTGCTGCTCCAGAACGACACCGATCCGGTCGTGTGGCGCGGCCCGGTGATATCCGGCGCGGTGGAGCAGTTCTGGACCGACGTCGTCTGGGTGGACGTGGACTATATGTTCATAGATATGCCGCCCGGAACCGGAGATGTGCCGCTGACCGTGTTCCAGTCGCTGCCGGTGGACGGCATAATCGTAGTCGCAAGCCCGCAGGAGCTGGTCGGCATGATAGTCTCCAAGGCGGTCAAGATGGCAAACCTTATGAACATCCCGGTGCTCGGACTGGTCGAGAACATGAGCTATATGGAGTGCCCCGACTGCAAAAAGAAGCTCTATCCGTTCGGCGAGGGCAAGACCAGGAAGGTCGCCGAAGAGTTCGGACTGCCGATGCTCGGCGAGCTTCCGATAGACCCCTCGCTTGCGCGCAACAGCGACGACGGACTTATCGAGCTGTACGAGGGCGACTATCTGACCGAGGCCGCGGACCTCATCGAGAAGAATTTCCCGGTGTAATTTTGCATTTTTGAAAAAATTTCGCAAAAATGCGTTTACAAGCTCGAATAAGTGTGGTACAATAACCATTGCACGTCTGTCGGCAGCGCAGTTTTGGGAGAATGCTCCGCGATGGAGCGCGTCACCCGCCCGGACTTCGCTGTACGAAATAAAACACGAAAGGTGATAGAACATTATGATGCTGAAGGAAGACAAGACCAAGATCATCGAGGAAAACCGCACCCACGCGACCGACACCGGTTCGCCGGAGGTCCAGGTGGCTATCCTCACCGAGCGTATCAACACGCTGACCGAGCACCTGAAGGTGCATACGCACGATAACCATTCGCGCCGCGGTCTGCTCACGATGGTCGGCAAGCGCCGCCGTCTGCTGGACTATCTGGCATCGAAGGACATCGAACGCTATCGTGCACTTATCGCAAAGCTCGGAATCCGCAAGTAAGACCGATGGCGGGGCGGTTTATACCGTCCCGCCGTTTTAGTTGTCGACGTGTAGATGTTGGAATAATAATTTTGGAGACAGGAGAAGAGGAAAAATGGTAACACATCGTCAGTTCACAAACTACCGCGTTTTCGAGACCGAGATCGCGGGCAAGAAGCTGAGCCTTGAGTACGGAAAGGTCAGCGAGCTTGCAAACGCAGCTCTCATGTGCCGCTGCGGCGACACCGCGGTGCTCGTCACCGTGACCGCGTCCAAGAAGCCGAGGGAGGGGATAGACTTCTTCCCGCTTTCCATCGACTTTGAGGAAAAGCTCTACGCCGCGGGCAAGATACCCGGCTCGTTCAACCGCCGCGAAGGCCGCGCGGGCGAGAAGGCGACGCTCAACGGACGTCTCATCGACCGTCCGATGCGCCCGCTGTTCCCGTCGAACATGCGCAACGACGTCGCGATAGTCTGCACCGTCATGAGCCAGGACCCGGACGTTCAGCCGGAGATAGTCGGCATGATAGGCGCGTCCGCCGCCGTCGCGATAAGCGATGTGCCGTGGAACGGACCGATAGCCGGAACTGCGGTAGGTCTTGTGGACGGACAGCTCGTGCTCAATCCGAACGCCGAGCAACGCGCAAAGAGCGACCTCGCCCTGACCGTCGCCTCCACCGCAAAGAAGGTGGTCATGATCGAGGCGGGCGCGAATCAGGTGCCGGAGGACAAGATGTTCGAGGCGATAATGCTCGCCGACGCGGAGAACAAGAAGATAGTCGAGTTCATAAACGGCATGGTCGCCGAGATAGGCAAGCCGAAGTTTACCCCCGCCGCCGGCTCGTTTGACGAGGAGCTGCTGGCGAAGATAAAGGTGTGGGCGCACGAGAAGATTCAGTACGCCATGGACACCGACGACAAGAATATCCGCGAGGAGCGTCTGGCGGTGGTGCAGGACGAGATAATCGCCGAGTTCGGCGAGGAGTATCCGCACGTCACCGAGCAGATGGGCGAGATAATGTACAAGGCGCAGAAGGTGGTCGTGCGCGAGTGGCTGATGCAGGGCAAGCGCGTTGACGGACGCCAGATGGACGAGGTGCGTCCGCTCGCCGCCGAGGTCGGTCTGCTGCCGCGCGTCCACGGCTCGGGACTGTTCACCCGCGGTCAGACGCAGGTGCTGACCAGCTGCACGCTCGGCGTGATAAGCGACCAGCAGAAGCTGGACAACATATACGGCGACGAGTTCAAGCGCTATATCCACCACTACAACTTCCCGCCGTATTCGGTCGGCGAGGCTCGCGGACTTCGCGGTCCGGGACGCCGCGAGATAGGCCACGGAGCGCTTGCCGAGCGCGCGCTCGAGCCGGTCATCCCGACCGAGGACGAGTTCCCGTACGCGATACGCCTGGTCAGCGAGGTGCTCAGCTCGAACGGTTCGACCTCGCAGGGCTCGATATGCGCGTCGACGCTGGCGCTGATGGACGCGGGCGTTCCGATAAAGGAGCCGGTCGCGGGCATAAGCTGCGGACTTATCGACAACGCCGAGGACGGCACCTGGACGACGTTTACCGACATCCAGGGCGTCGAAGACTTCTACGGCGACATGGACTTCAAGGTCGGCGGCACCAAGAACGGCATAACCGCCATCCAGATGGACCTGAAGAACGACGGCCTTACGCCGGAGATAATCAAGTCGGCGTTTGAGCGCTGCCGTCTGGCGCGTCTTGAGATACTCGACGAGATAATGCTGCCGGCGATAGCCGCGCCGCGCCGTGAGCTCAGCCGCTTCGCGCCCAAGATGATACGCACCAAGATAGACCCGGACAAGATTCGCGAGGTCATCGGCTCGGGCGGAAAGGTTATTCAGAAGATA
>CAZBNJ010000018.1:0-37447 GCA_964493515.1 uncultured Oscillospiraceae bacterium
TATTTGTTTCTTGAAGTAGCGGCACGACCGCCAATCATAGGAATGTCGGTAGAAATTAATCTAAATACGTTATTGTTTTCAACATTGTAAACAAAACCGTCTACTAAGCCTTTAAATGCAATGGCGTTATTTTTGCCGTTGTTATTTTTAGGCTTATTTTTATTTATAAATTCATCAATTGTACCAAAGCTTGTATCGGTAGAAGTGTTGTTATTTTGTGCTTTGGTTTTTTCAACTTGTTTTTTTGTAATAGCTTGGTTAATTTTTGGAAGAACGATACCCATAGCTATGCAGTTTAGAGCAACTGCAGCAATTGAGGTTGTTTTTTTAGCTATTTTAACTTTTTTAATTAAGGCATTAGTATCCATGCCTTTAAAACGGTCACCATATTTTTTAAGGTCAGATACATCAAGTCCTGTTCCTTTTGTTACGCCTGTTAAGTATTCAACAGAATTTTTAATTGAATCGTTGCCCTCGTTTGCTTTGCAAAAGTCAATTGCCATAGGTGTATTGAAAATTTTTTCGCAAATGAAGTCTCCTGCTTTTTTAAAAGCAGGGAGGCCGGTGTGGCGACCAAGTTCACGAGCGGCGACGCCATCGACGAGGACTGCTACCTCTACGCAAGCTTCGACTACACGCTGAGCGGACTTGTCAACAGCTACACGATGACGCTGGTCTACCGTGTCGCGCAGATAGTCCTCGTGGTCGAGCCGGAGAACCCGGTCGAGCCCGAACAGCCCGGCACGGAGGAACCGGATGACGTCGAGAACGGCGGCGACACGACCGAGCCGACAGAGCCGACCGAGAACAACGAGCCGGCGGAGACCGTCGAGACTGCCGAAAATACCGAGACTGTCGAGACCGTCGAGACCACCGAGGTCGAGGTCATCGAGACCGTCGAGCCGACCGATTCGACCGAAGGCACCGAGTCCGTTGAGGACGCCGCGCCTGTCGAGGAGGACGCGCCCGCCGAGATCGACGGCGCTGTCTACATCGACTACGCGGACTACGCCGCGGGAGCGGATGCGGAGATTGTCTCGGAGGAGAACACCATGAGCATCGAGAGCGTCGAACTGCTCGTCATGGCGCTCCAGAACCTGATAGCCGAGATAAGCGAGGCGGCTCCGATCGAAGAGACCGAGTCGACCGAGGACGCAGAGCCTGTCGAGGACACGGCACCCGCCGAGGACGCGGCACCCATCGAGGAGGACGCGGCGCCCGCCGAGGAGACTGCGCCTGTCGAGGACGAGACCGCTCCGTCGGAGGACGACTACATCCCGACGGCCCCGTCCGAGGACATCACCGACATCGGATCGGTCGCAAGCGACGACAAGCCGGTCGAGCCGATCATACCCGCCGAGCCGACCGAGCCGGAGACCCCGGTCGAGCCTGAAGAGCCGGTCGAGCCGGTGGATGAGCTGCTTGAGCTTGCCGTGATGAACTTCATGATGCTCAGCGCGCCGGTGGAGGACATGAACATGGCGGTCAGCGCGATACTCACCGCGATGTACGCGACCGACAACCGCTCGCTCGTCTACATCCTGGACTTCGACGGAAACGGCTACCTCGACGACAGTGACTTCGGCTTCATACCCGGACAGCTGGGTCTGACGACGATAATCACCTGCTGGCGTGACACGATAACGTCGGTGCGCGAGGCGTTCCTCAAGCGCTGGGACGACGGCACAAGCTATTCGGCGAACGGACTGACCCGTCAGCCGTAAAGAGTAAGACGCAAAGGACGGAGCAAAAGCTGCTCCGTCCTTTGTTCATGCTGTGGAAAACCGCAAAAAACTGTGGAAAAACATTGACAAATAAGGGAATCTGTCGTACACTAAACTAGTCGGATACTATCCGGCTATATTTGGCGCGCAAAAACGTAGGATAACACTGTCCGGAAAGGGGGCGGAAGCATGGAAAAACGCAATACCTGGCGCTCGCTTGCAGCGGGTCTGCTCCTTGCTGCTATCGTGCTTGCCGCACCTCTGATGCTCACCACGAGCGAGGGCGCGAGCGTGCCCGGGCCGTCCACCCCGACCATCCTGCTCGACGGAATGTCGCTGCGGCTGGACAACGACGGCAACATCCAGGCGTATATCGACGTGTGGACAAAGGGGATAGTCCGTTCGCACGGCACGGTCTTCTACCTTAAATACAATCCGGAGTGGCTGGAGCCCTCCGACTACTATACCAACGAGGTCATACCCGACACCGCCGGCATGAAGGCGATGACCGAGGGGGACGGCGCGAACAACTTCTTCGTATACAACCCCGAGCTGTACATAAAGGAGTACGATGACGGCAGGGTCGTGCGCGAGAATCCGTTCGGCGAGGTGTACAAGAACACCGGCAGTATGTCGCAGAAGGAGACCTATTACCGCCAGCTGGACAACACGTCGTCGGGGGACACCGCGAACATGATACAGCTCACGCTGTACCTCGACCGCTACCGCCTGATAGACGACTTCGCCGCGGCGGACAGGGGAGACTATACGATAAGCGGCAACATCTTCCAGAGCGAGGGAGAGTTCGGCGAGGGCGAAAGCTCTCAGACCGAGATATTCAACTATCTCGCTGCGGTGGATGAAAACGAAAACGAGATAACCGCGCCCGCAAACACGGCGATAAAGCTGGGCACGCTCAGCTTCAGGGTGACGAGCCGCGAGGCGCTGCGCGACATGGTCGTGGAGTTCGGCGGCAAGACGCTCTACTGGTACGAAAACAACGTCGACGCGACCGGCAGCAGCACGCCGATATACGCGGACGCGACCAAGAACGCCGGGGGCATGCTGACCGCGACCTACAAATATCCGTGGAATATATGGGCGTATGTGCCGGACAACAGTGAGATATACAGAGACACGTCGTTCAACGTGCCTAACGGCAAAAACGGCGTGGACAAAGCTGCGGCGGAGATACACTACGACTTCGGTCACGAGCTTATCAGCGCCGAGCTGCTCCGTCCCGAGGTGACGATAAACGCCTACCGCGCGTACAGCGAACCGGGCACGGGCGTTGCAGCCGCGCACGCGAATGTCGCCGCCGCGCTGCAGAAGTACAGCCCGACGGTGGTCGCGAGCTACGCGGATATGCGCGTGCAGAACTTTACGATGAACTGGGGCGCGGCGAACACGCTCGGCCGCACATACGACTTTACCGTCTACACGCGCTATACCGGCACGGATGTGACGATAGCCGCCGTGCTTGCCGACCCGAACGCGTATCCCGACTATCATGTCCACTACGATTACAGCGTCGTCATCGGCGAGGGCGGCACGGTGACCGAGGTGGGCACACCGTCGCTGTGGAAGGACATCACGTCGATAGCCGGCTATGAGTACGACCCGAGACAGGGCGATTATATCGCCACACAGTATTTCTACTACACCAACGGCGAGACCGACGAGCTGACCGGCGCGCCGATATACTACCGCTATCCGAATCCGATGGAGGCGCATCTGACCGTGACTCCGGTCACCGTTATCGGTATCACCGCGGACGGACTGGAGAAGCGCTACACCGTTCCGGACGCGCTGAAGATAAAGACGACCGACGCTCTGGAACTGCCGAGCACGGTGCGAATACTCACCGACATCGTCAGCGGCGCGCCCGGACTGTACCTGGATATCGGCAGCGAGGGAGCGTATTCGCTTCCCGGATGGCTGCCCGCCACCAGCGACATGGCAACGCTGCATCCGACGGAGGACGACGGCGAGCTGAACACGACCAGACACTGGCCGACCGACGCCGACTCGGAGAACTGCTCGGGCAACTACATATTTGAAATGGGCACCGAGAACACCGAGGGCGGTACCACTACCGTGACGGAGTATCCGGAGGTGCTGCGCCAGGACATCCGCGCAAAGTATCCGTGGCTGACGGTAGACGAGGACTATCCGATACATGCGGTTCGCCGTGTCGCGGACGAGGGCGAGGCGGTGCACGTCTACCGCGTCAAGTGGGACAGCACGACCGCGTCGGCGTATCAGGACGGTCAGACCGACTACACCAACGACAACCTGACGCTGAATCTGGCGGTCACGCATAACGAGACGGATCATATATTCGGGCCGAACGTCTCCTTCCGCGTCCGTATGCCGAACGGTCGGATGATAGAGACCGGCAGCGGCGAGCCAGCCGACGGCGATACCGCGCCGGAAAACTGGTTTGATGAGAGCTCGACGGCGGTCACGCAGGACTACGCGAGCTATAAAGAGGAAGAATATCAGGGAGACTTCGGCGGCGTCAACTACACGCACGCGAGACAGCTCGTCATAGTGCCGGGACGCACCGGCGAGCGCGAGTCAACGCCTACCGACAACACGTCTACGCGCGTGTTTGTTGACGAGCGCGCCGAGCTGCGCCGCATGATAAACCTGGGCGGCTACTTCGAGATATCCATAAACGCGGATACCAAGGATCCAAGCGAGGTGTGGAGCGAGTTCTACCCCGTCTATGTCCCGCCGCGCCAGAACGACTATGAGGAGGACAAGGAGTACAACTTCATCGGACTGAACGCCGGACTGTTCGACTATCGCGGCAGTGTCAGCGATACACTGACCTTCCCGCGCGGCGAGTACTATCCGATAGAGACGCAGACCGCCGGAGGAAAGACGCCGAACACCTTCCGCACCGAGAAGGAGGACTACGGCGTACTCACCACCTACGACGGCGAGACAGGCGACCAGCCCGGACGCACCTATACCTTCCGCGTGAAGCACTCGAACACCGCGGGGGTGGTGTGGGACGTCCTGAATCCGGACAACACGCTGCCGTCGGAGAGCACCTATTTCGGCACGGTCAGCAAGTATAACTCAAAGGGCGACAACGACTTCACCGATATGACTTACAACGGCTACGGCAAGGTGACAAATCCGACCGCCGCGCCGCACGAGCCGGTGATTCGTTTCGCCGAACTCGGTCAGGAAAAACAGGTCGAGAGTCTGCACCTCATATACGAAGGCACCGAGACGCTGAACGTGCTCAGCGAGCCGCGCGGCGCGTACGACGAGGTCACCGACGTCATATTCGACACGCAGACCGAGGGCTATATCGTGCGGCAGAGCTTTGTTTTGACGCTGCTCAACGCCGGCACGACTGACATCGACGGAATATATATCGACACCGACATAGATATAAACATACCGCCGTATAACGCGGACGCGAACGGCGCGGACAGCTATGCCAGCCACTTCTATATATCGGACAAACCGGCATCCTTCCTTGCCGCGGGCTGTAAGACCACCTTTACCGTGACGTATGTCTACGACCTGCGCTCGGCGGATAACGGCGGCGCGTTCGACTATCTCGACAAGCTGTATGTCTGCTCGAACCGCAGCGGTGTGGCGGAGTATCTGTGCGAGTTCGACGCGCACTTCGCGGTCACCCGCAAGGCGGTCAACCGCGTCACGGTCATCGTGCTGCCGCCGTTCAAGAACGAGACCGGCGAGACGATAACCATCGGAGGAAAGAGCATCGCGCCGGGCGAGGAGTTCTACCTCGGCGAGGCGGGAGTCAT
The DNA here is from genome assembly GCA_964493515.1 of uncultured Oscillospiraceae bacterium. Classification (GTDB taxonomy): domain Bacteria; phylum Bacillota; class Clostridia; order Oscillospirales; family JAAYOS01; genus CANRIN01. The sequence continues at coordinate 5,519 of CAZBNJ010000018.1, forward strand.
AGGCGGACTGCCGCTTGACGACAGCGGACAGCCGAACGGCACGACCATGGACTATACCTACGCGTCGTCGATGAGAACGGCGGGCGAGCAGGTGTATATCGGCACCTTCCCATATGAGGAGTACGAGGTCGAGATAGTTTTGCAGACCTCGTCGGGCGCGTTTGTGACGCTTCAGGAGATGTCCGACTACGACGGCGTGTACAACTTTGAGATGCCGTCGAGAAACGTGACGGTGTACGTCATCTTCCGCGAGCCGACGATATCCAAGCTGCGGCCCGCGGACATAAACGTCTACGCCGGCGAGACCTCGGCGCAGGCGAGCGACCGCACGCTCCGTGACCAGACCAGAAAGGTCATGTGGCAGAAGTCGTTTACCGACGCGGAGGTGGCATCGTCGCTCAACCAGACAAACGAGATAGACCATATGAAGCTCATGCGCGGCGGCAAAGCGGCGGCAAACTCGTTCAACGCGAGCGTGGCGCACTATCTTGTCGTGCTTGAATACGAGGAGGAGTATGTCCAGGCTGAGGCACTGCTCCGCAAGGTGCTCGCGATAAGCGATCCGGCGCTGTCGACCGATCTCGCACGCGCCGCGCTGAGGGAGATAGGCTACGACGGATGGAATTCCTACAAGAACCTGGACATAGATAATATAGATATTGATATGGCGGTCTACCGCTACAAGGACGAGAGCATGGTGGATGAGGACAGCGTCGAGACGGTATACTCAAACGGCTACAACATAGGCGACGATCTGCGCGACGGCGCCGCAAAGGCGGGCAATTCCGGCGACACATCGGTGCCGACCAAGCATACGAGCACGGTGTTCCGTGCGCCGACCTGGGGCGCCCGCGAGTGGCTGGTGATAACGCTCGGATACGACGACCCCGGACTGCCGGGCAGCCGCGTCGAGCGCAGCTACTACATCGAGCTTGTCCGCCGACCGAGTTACAGCGTTACGAAAAACTATGGAAACTCGCCGGTAGGCATGATATACAACACCGAGAAGTTCCGCACAGACGCGGGCGGCGAAATGCTCTACGGTCTCAACGACCTCGGCGCGGCGGTGCTGAAGGCGTTTGAGAGCACCCGCAGCTTTGTGGGTCTTACCGACCTGCCCTACGCCATCGAGAAGGACACAAGCGGCATAGGCGCGAGCCTCATCTACAACCGAGAGGCGTGGGTGGGCAAGGGACTGCTCTACGATCCCGATTCGCTGACCAGTGTGGACACCTACTATGTCGGCGTCGACAAGGACGGCGGCAGGGTAAACGACAAGGCGTACTATAAATATGCGGCAAACGGCAGCGGCGACTATACGCTCGACCTCGACGTGGTGGAGGAGTACACCGACCTCGACCTCGACCCATATTCGCTGTTCGTGCTGCTCGGCGAGGACTTTGACGACCCGGGTCTGGAGGAGATAAAGGACTCGTCGATGCGCGCGGTCGAGCCGGAGCGCGTGCGCAGGTATATCACCGGCGTTGTGCTGCTCGACGAGAGCGCGTCCACGCAGGTCGGACGGTTTGACGGTGCGACCGAGACCGATGAGAACGGCTTGACGGCTATAAAGACGGTGGATATCGAGCTTGGCACGCTCGCCGACGAGATGCACCTCGAGGCGGCGTTCTGGCAGGCTACGCACAGCTATACACAGGCCACGCACTACTATCTCGGCACGCCCTACCCGGTGTATGTCGATAACGAGACGGGAAATGAATACTTCCTGTACGACAGCACTTATTGGGACGTGAATACGCAGCTGAGCCTGAGGGACGACGAGATAGCCGCGCGCCTGGAGGCAAAGATGATAGACCATCCGACAAAGGTCGCGATACGTCCGGGAGTGTACACGCTGGTGTACGAATTCAAGGACTTCGACAGCGTGGTCGACGAGGACCGCGAGCCGCTGCGCGAGACGCGGCAGATAGTTGTACTCGGACGCGTGGGCGACGTGAACGCGGACGACTTTGTGGAAAACGACGCGACCTACGCCGCGGCGATGGGCAACGCCGCGCAGACGGTAAAACCGAGCGGCAGCGACGAGTCGATAATCGAAAAGCGCGTATACGATCCGCTGGGACAGGACTCGGTGAACGTGCTGCACTCGAACGTCATCAAATTCCGCACGGCGGACGTGAATAACGACCGCGACGTGAACGACATCGACGCAAACGCGCTCCATTCGGCGCTGGCAGGCATACGCCAGTTCTATGAGCCGTGCGAATATTCCAACCTGCCCGAAGTCGACGCGAAGGGGGGTGCTTCTCGATGAGAGGTAAGACCTTTGCGGCGCTGCTGAGCCTGTTTATCGTGCTGCAGTGCGTGCTCTCGCCGATGGCTTCGGCGCTCGAACCGATAGAGGCGGAGGAGATGCCCACGCTCTATCAGGAGGACGGCGCGGTATCCGAGAACGTGGACGAGGAGATGGCTGAGCGGTTCGAGGAGATACTCACCGCGCAGGAGGAGCAGGTGGACTACGCGCTTGTGAACGGCGCGGGATACTACGAGCATGTGTTGATAGCCTACGGTCGTCCGACGATGGGCGAGGAGCAGGACAGCACGGCGGACGGACATCGCTTTGCGGTCGAGGGCACCGACGTCGGCGACGGCAAAGAGCTGACACTGGTGGGCTTTGACAACGAGACATGGGAGTTTATCGGAGAGTATGGCGTGATAACCATGCCGACCGACGACGAGATAGGACGCGTGCCGGACATGGAGTTCGACGGATGGTATGTCTACGGCGGCATCGGCGCGCTCGCCGAGGACCCGACGCTGCTCGACGGCACCAACCACAACTCGCTTGACACCTGGAACAGAGATGCCCGCGACTCGTCGAACGACATACCGCTCGACAGGCTCATCGCAAACGACGAGGCGGAGCTGAGCGAGGACGGCACGACCCTGTTGGTCAACGAGGACACCGCGACCGCACTGCTGAATAGGCTTATCTGGATGTATACCGACGGATTCGTCACGCCCGACGGAACGATATGGGACTCGTACAAGGGACACTTCTACTTCCCGCTGGTCGGAGGCTGGAGGGCAAGCTCGAACACCTCGGTGACCGAAGTCGAACTGGTCGGTACAGACGAGAATGGCGTAAGCGACGAGCTTACGCTGTACGAATACGACGAGAACGCGACCCGCACTCAGACCGATAAACTGACCGCAAAGCCGTTCGACCCGACCGATGCTTCGCAGGAGTATTACATCCGCGTGGCGGAGAACGTGGAGAAGGTGTCGCTCGACCTGACCGCGTTTGAGCCGTATCTCAAGTTCCAGCAGGAGTACAGCGAGCTTGTCTCGGACGGCTCGGTCGCAGACGGCGCGTATGTCAACGATTACAGCAGGTACGCGGACATAGAGCTGACGGCGGATATGATAAGTCCGATCAGTGTGACGGTAAACGGAAAGAGCGTGGTCGAAGCGGACGGCGCGACCGTGACATACTCGCTTGAAAATGACGGACGCTACTGCGCAAGACATCGCGCGGGCGAGACAGATACCGTGTACAGCTGGGAGTCGAACAACTCGCCGGAAAATCCCGCACGCTCGAATTGGAGCTGTGTGGACATTCCGATAGAGAAGTCGAACGACGGACTCAGGTGCAACGAGATAGTCGTTACGGTGACTGCACCGGACGGCGTTACGACCGCTACCTACAAATTCTACATCCAGCGAGTGAAGTCGCCGACGGTGGTGCTCAAGGCGGGCAACACTCCGGCGGGCGTTATCGCGCGCGAGGATGATATCCACTGGGTGGGCAGAAACAAGACCGCAGAGGAGAACAAGGCGGACTGGCTGAGGTACTTTGAGACCGACCGCAAGATGCGCAGCCGACTGCAGGACAGCCTGCTCCACATACAGGGACACATATATCATCCGAACGATACGGCGCAGAGCCACGACCTGAACAACGGCGGAATACTCTTCTACGACGGATGGTTCAACAGGGGCGCGTGGGGAAGCGGCGCCGACCTCGACCTCGACCCGAGCGCGATAGTCGTTTACCAGAACTATCGGGCGGTGGTGCCGGGATTTGATATATCCACCAGTAACGGAACGATATATTCCGGCGAGCTTCAGCGCCGCATAGTGCTGAATACGCCGAGGATCAACTCCACGACCGGCGAGCCGTATACGCTGCTCGACGCGCTGTTCCCGACGACGCAGGGCGGCACGAACTATCAGAGCGTCTACTACTACGAGACAGGAAACGGAAGCACCCTCATCCCGCTTGGGGACAGCTCGGACGGATGGCACACGATAGACACCGAGACGATGTCGCTCGATCTGCGCGATCTGCTCGTTCTGCCGGGTGTGTACAAGATAGAGTACATATTCACCGACCCGTACACCGGACAGGAGATGCAATTCACGCGACCGCTGGTCGTGCTCGCCGTCCCGGGCGACGTGGACATGGACGGCACGACCACCGTTGCCGACGCCGCGGCGCTGCGTTATCTGGTGCTCGGAAACCGACTCGGGTCGGATATGACCGACGCGCAGCGCCTGTTCGCATGGCGAGTGTGCAACGTAAATAAGGATACGAACATCGACGCTGCCGACTACAACACGCTGTACGGCGGTTATCGTCCGCTGCTCTCGACCCAGCGCGTGCTTACCGGAAGCAAAAACGCGGTGAGCGTGTCCGACTACTTCTACATCCCGCTCAGCTCGTTTGACGCCCGCTACGAGCGCAACGACAACGAGGGCGACGGAGGCGTTAAGCTGATCGAAGCCAATTATGCCGGCAAACAGATGGAGGAGAGCGGTGACGACGACTTTGAGGTGGTCACGCCGAACGTGATAAGCACGCAGGACGGCATCCAGCGCGGCGACGTGTTCTGGGTGGAGGTGTCTATCGGCGCGCTCGGAGGCGATTACAGCAAGATAAGCTCGCTTACCGGAACGCTGTCCTATGACACGCGCTACATTCGTCCGGCGACGCTTGAGGACATGGTGGAATACGACAGCATAGACGAGGTGGACAACGCGAACCTGTCCACATATAACCAGCTGTCCGCGGAGAGCTGGACATCGGGGGACAAGGCAAAGCACACATGGGCGAGCTGGGCGACGCTGATAAACAAGTATAACCTGCGTGACGGCGCGGACACGGTGTTTGCGGGAACCGGACGCTTTGAGCTGAACCTCGCCTCACAGCCCGCGAATAAATACGAGACTCACTTCTCAAAGACGATAACCGAGTTTGAGGAGCTGATAAAAGCGGAGACAGGCAACACCGGCGCGCTCTGCGACGTGGTGTTCTCGGTCAAGCTCAGCAGTCAGGGACAGACGCCTGCCGACCTGTCGAACGGCGGCACGATACTGCACATTCCGTTCTATATGCACACCTTCCCGACCCAGTTTGCTGGTCAGTCGATGCCGCTCATCTCGCTTGACTTCGGCATGCAGGACCTGGTCATGATAAACGATGGCGCGCGGCTGTTCAACGAGGCGGATCTCAGCTCCTACTACTCGACGGTGCTCGCCACATCGGCGTTCAGCGCGCAGGAGGAGATATACGGCAAACTGACAAAGAATCTGCGCAGCGACGAGTTCGGCTACTCGATCGAGCCGATGTACATAAAGATAGCGAGCGACAACACTCCGCGCGTGACGCTGCTGAACCAGAATCAGAGCGACAGGGGACAGAACGCGAAATACGGAAAATTCTTCCAGTATTCGATGGGCAACATCAATCTGTCGGTGACCGAGGGCATCCTGCCGCCCGGACTTGAGCTGAGAGCCGACGGATGGATACAGGGAACGCCGGCCCAGGCGGGCGAGTATCTGTTCAAGATAGGCGCGGGCTACTACCGCATCGTAGTTGAGAAGCAGCCGCTGCACATCTATCCGCTGAACGCGTCCAGCTACTACGGAGAGAGCGACTACTCGGGAACGCAGGACTATTCGGCGATATTCAACAGCGGAAGCAACGCGGGAAGATATGTGTACGACAGCACAAAGCTGGCGTACAGTCTGCGCTATGCCTACGAGCCGAAGGATCTGATATCGGGCACCGGCAGCTTTGCGTCGGCGAACTTCACGTTTGACGCGAGCCGTGCGACCGCCGCGCATCCGAACGACGGCAATATGGAGAACCTTGCGTGGCTGCTCACAAGAGGCGGAGATGTTAAGGACTGCTTCTTTACCAATCCGAAGCTGTCCACCACTCGCACCGCAAGCTCGGATGTCGGCAAGTACAATATAACTGTGGATATCGGCCAGGAGGGCTCCGACTTCTACGCCGAGCTGCAGAACTACTACTTTGTGCTCGATACGCGCAAGACGGCGACGGTGGAGGTGGTCGCGCGACCGATGGTCGTCGATTCGCTGAACTTTGCCGACAGCTCGGTCGCGGCGGCGCTGGGCAGGATACCCATGCCCAGGATAGAGGACACCGACACTCCGCTGCGCGACCGCGCGACCGCACAGCTCGGCGACGGTATGGCCCAGTTCTCGGTGTCGGTTGCGAGGGAGGGTAATCCGCAGCCCGCGCTCGACGGAAGCGACCGAGTCATATACAACGGAATGCCGCTGAGCAGCAAGGGAATGGCATTTGCCACCGACCTCATCGAGATAACCTATACGCCGACCTTTGTCGAGACACAGAGCGACAGGGATAACCGCATACGCCCGAAGAACTTCTTTGTGGCGGAGAACTCGACCGAGACCAGAGACATATCAATCAGCGCGATAGAGCTTACCGGCGGCAAGTCGAAGAAGAACTATACGCTTGTCAGCGAGCAGCAAGGAGCGATAATCGAGACCGACGCGGGCTATGTAGCGAACATCGCGCTCCAGTCGCTGACCATTGAAAAGAACTGGGCGGACGTCCCGCTGGAGATAAGCTACGGCGGTTCGATCGAGATAACCGGACGACTGCTTGCCAGCCTGAGATTCGGCGAGAACAACACCGTTCAGGTGGAGTACACCACGCCGGCGGGATTCGCGTCGCGCCATCTGTTCGTGTCGCTCGTGACCGTCGAGCAGGCGGAGAAGGAGCGGGAGGCGCTGAAGAGCGGAGAGATATACTTCGCGGGAAGCTCGGCAAGCGACATGAGCCGCCTTGTCGGCGATACGACCTTTGACAAGGACGCGGCGAACGGCATCGTGATGCACTGCTTTACCAACAGTGCCCGCCTTCCGGCGACGAGCGGCGAATACTGCATACGCGTGGCGTATATGCCGGATATCTCTACCGGAATAGTGTACAAAGCGGAGTACAGCGATCCGATAACGGTGAACAAGCGGGTGATAACCCTGCGCGTCCCGGAGGAGAGCCACTACTACGGCGAGCTGCCGCAGGTAGAATACAGCTTTAGGACGCAGGACCTCACGTCGTGGGATCAGGGCAAGCTCACCGACTCCGCTACCGTCGTAGACGGCGTGGGCACACCGGCCGACCTCGCCCGCGCGCTGGGATACGCAAGCGAGGCAGACTGGGCGGGCGCGCCGACGCTCGCGGTCATAGACAACGGTAGCAAGGTCCCGACCACTATCGAGGAGTTCAAGGACGCGTCGAAGCAGCTGAAGGAGACCAGTCCGGTCACCGGCGTCGACTTCTACATAGGACTGTACGGCGCGCAGGACGCGAACTACACGTTCAAATACGAGCAGATACGCCGCGGCGGCTCGCTGACGATAAGCGAGGAGTTCGGCATGAACTTCGGACGAATCGAGCAGCGTCCGATAGTTGTGAACAAGCTGCCCGCAGCGCTCGGTTCGGTCTATTCCGACTTCTACGCGGATAAGCCCGAAAATCTGCTGCTCAAGGATATGCGTTACAGCACCGACGATGGTGTTCTGTTCGCGCTGCCCTCCGAGGTAACCGAGAACAGCACGACATACTGGCTCACGGCGGACAGCTCGGTGACGACCAGGATGGGACTTACCGGCAGCGCGCTGGTAAACGGCGACACGCTGACGGTCATATGTACCCTGCGTGTGCTGAACGAGACGACGCAGTGGTCGTCGATTGCGGACGGATATTTCAACATGAAGGACGCGAGCGGGAACACTCTCGCCTCCCGCGACAACGCCCTTGCGGTGGTGCGGGAGATGAAGCTGGCGTCGAACGTCGGCGCGGCACGCAACTACCGTCTGGTCTACGCGAGCAGCAGCGACGCTTACAGCGTGCGTCCGCAGGAGGTCGACCTGTATTCGCGCGCGCAGAGCGGCGGAACGATAAGGTATACCAAGCTGGACAACGCGTCCGGCGCCACGAACATACAGTATGTCGCGGGATATGTGAAGCTCACCACCCGCAAGATGACCTCGGTGGAGATAATCGGCGCGCCGCGCCAGACCGTCAAGACGCACGGCGACGAGTTCATACCCGACGGACTGACCGTCCGTATAGGCTTTGAGAGCAGCGATGCGATGTACAACAAGGACATCGACCTCACCGCATATCCGCTCGACGGAATGAAACTGACCGCGGGGAATAAGGGAGAGCTTATCTATAACAGCGCGACGTTTGCGCGCTACGGACTCGACGTGACCCTCAAAAAAGGCAGCACGACCGTGCCGTTTGTCGGCGATGGAGGCAACTGCGTCACCCACACCGGCCACGACGGCGCGTATATCGTTGTCAGCGGAAGCCAGTGCGCGAGCCATCCGACCGTGACGACCGCCGAGAGGAACTTTACGATAACGGTGAAAAAGAAGTCGCTGACGCTCAGCGTGGTCGATCAGTACAGATACTACGGCGAGAACAATTACAGCACGCGGTTTGTGGACTGCGCGTCCTCCGGCGGCAATCTGACCTCCCCGGGCGCGCTGTATGAGTATTACTTCGACATATCGCAGCTCGCAAAGCACGAGCAGTCGACCGTGCCCGCCGTCGCGAGAAAGACCGACGGCGGCAGGGAGTATGGCTACGGCTATGTGCGTGTCGGCGCGAGCGGCATGACGGCGACGGTGAACAACGCCATAAGCTCGCTTGGAAGCTACACCGCGCCGACCTTCGCGACGACCGCGAGGGCCGACAGTCCGGTAGTGGACGGCGGCAGGGGCGGATACGCGCTGACGCTCTCCGGCGGTTCGATGGCAAACTACGAGCTTCAGTACACGAGCGGAAAGATATATGTGTTCCGCCGTCCGATAATGATAACCCGATTCTACGCGGGTAACACCGGCGACGACAACACTGACCGCTCGATATACACGCTGCTCACCGAGAGCTCGGGCACGACCGCGTCGCGCATGTTGAACTACTACGACGCGGATTACACGGCGACGTCGGGCACGATGTTCAAGGGATACACCGAATCGTCGGGCACATATACGCAGGTGACGCTAAGCGGCAGCGACATACAGCCGGGATATACCGGCGGCGAGATAAAGGGCTGGTACTGGTTCGATCTGCAAAACCAGCTGCGCGGCAACAGCGGCACGTTTATACCAACCGAGGACGAGGCGATAAGCATCGTTCCGGATTACGCGCGAAACACCTTCTTCCTGTCTGCCAAGGGAACGATAGGCAGCGACAATCCGGCGATAGAGCTTGTCGTATCCTTTGTCGACCCGCCGAAGGACCAGGATCAGAAGATCACGCCCGCGAGGATACACGACGGAAGCACCACGATAAAGCTGGCGGACAACGGCACCGGCGCATACCAGAACTACCGCCTGCAGAGCTACGACGGCCGCGACCTGCTCGCGGCGCGCGTCGACCTGCGACGGATAGCGGACATAACCGTGCTGAACGTGCCGACAAAGCCGCTTGACAGCTACACATACGGCGAATCGCTCGACCTGCGCGGTTTGCAGCTGCTGGTCAGATACGAAGGCTCGGACAACACGCGAATAGTCAGCTATGCCGACGACCTGTCACAGTACGGCATCTATATAAGCTACTACGACAAGCCGAATGTCCCGCCCGCGCCGACCGAGGGTATGACCGAGGCGCAGAGAGCGGCGGTCGTTGCCGAGCAGGCAAGGGTGCTGACCGCCTATCGCCGCGCGAACGGCGGAGACCATCTGTCGATAGCGCCGCTGCACGATTCGACCGACAGGAGCAGCTGGTACAAGTACAACAACTTCTCGCAGAACGGAATGTACCTGATAATCACCGCGCAGCGAAGCGAAAAGCAGGACTATGTCCAGCGCATGATAGCGGACGTAGGCGGCGCGGGCGGCATCAACAAGGACGGCGCGCCGATAGTGATAAAGCCGCTCGAGATAGAGTACGAGCTGTCGGCGGCGGACAAGGTATACGACGGCACGACCCAGGCGGTCGGCAGCGTGACCTTTACCAACATCTACACGAACGACCTCATATACGCCGCTACCGGACGCACCGACTACGAGGGAGAGTGGAAGTGGAGCGAGCGTCTCGGCACCGCGCGCAGCAAGTATGACAAGCTGACCGACGCTATCGCCAACGGATATACGTTTACCAGCGGAAGCGTCGCGGGAACGGGAAGAAGCTCGAGGCTTCAGTTCACCGACGCGCGCGGATGGGACAAGGGCACGCTCACCTTTGAGTTTGCCGACCCGAACGTGCGCTACGAGAACGACGCGTACAGCGCGGTAAAGCGTTCGGGCGACGAGACCTGGGACGACTGGAGCGTAGATGTTGCGGCGATGGGTCTGAGCGTGCGCGACATTATACTCGGCGGTCCGGACGCGGCAAACTACACCTTTGCAAGCGACCAAACATGGCAGACGAGCACTAGTGTGGCGCTGGACGCGGACAATGCGCCGTCGGCTAAGATAGAGAAGGCGACCCGTGCGCCGCTCAGCAGGGACACCATCGGCGTGATGCCCACGCTGGAGGTGGACGAGTCGACCGGCGTCGTGCGCCTGTGCTACAACGGCCGCACGGTCGGCGACAGGGTAAAGAGCATATCCATGCTCGAAAACCGCAATCGCGTCACGCACGACGGCGCGCTGAATTACAGCAGCCTGAACCTCGTCGACGAGTACGCGGACGAGCTGCACCTCGAGTTCGCGATAGAGTATCTGCTCAAGGACTCGAACGACGTCTACTACTACTGCGGCGACGAGGGGGCGTTCCTTGACACCTTCTACTTCGGCGGCGAGACGGTCACGTCGATATATCCGGACGGCAGCTTCTATCCGGAGGGATATGTGAGCGAGGAGGACGACCCGGGCGATTTCAGCGGCGAGATGATCGGTCAGGAGTACAAGTGGACGAACGTGGACGCGCGGGTAAATCCCGACGCGGTGTACAGACGCGCCGTTACGGACGACGAGGGGAATACCACCATTTCCGAATACAAGCTCATTCAGTATCTCGACACCGACGACAGCGGCAACATGACCGCGCGCGACTCGGTTTGGGAGCTGGACGACGGCTTCACCTTCCACGTTGTGGACACGAACAACGAGGCGAAGTCGACCACGATAAACGGCGAGACCTACTACTATTTCTACGGCTACTATACGACCGAGCGTTCGGCGATACCGCGCGGCGCGTATGTCGTGGGTAAGGTACGGCTCGCGGAGACGCACAACTATCTGGCGTCCGACCCGCTCTACTCGTCGGAGGACTATAAGGGAGCGAGCACGTCGAACACGGTAAAGAACGAGCTGAAGGACAGGACCGACGAGGCGATGCAGGCATATGCCGAGTATGTCAAGAATCCGGGGGACAGCGACGATGTCGTGACGCTGCCCGGGGATATGCTGCGGATGTTCAGCTACCGCATCGACCTGATAAGCGCAAAGGATATGCAGAGCGCGGACGAAGAGGACGAGACGATATACGACGTTCGCACGCTGCGGTCGGTGCGGTTCACCGACTGTACCGGCTTTACCGAGCAGTCCGAGCTTAGCGGCGCGGTGGGCGACATGGCGACCCACTACTACTCCGGCTATTACTGGGACGACCGCTATCAGAACGCGCTCGAGTTTGACGATGAGAGCCCGATAATGCTCGGTGTTGAGATGGTATTGGAGGTCACGCGCGAGGTGGACGGCGAGAGCGTCACCGCGCTCGAGACCTTCAACAGCGGCAACTCGATACAGCTGTTCGTCACGCAGGGCAGCGACTATTACAACCCGATAGAGCGCTGGATAAAGATACACCCGGAGGAGATAATCGCGCGGGTGGGGGACACTCCGATACAGCTTGAGGTCGAGTTCTTCCCAAGCCGTGTGGCGAACATGACGATAGTCTGGGAAAGCTCGGACGAGAACGTGGTCAGGATAAGCGAGGACGGCGTGGTCGAGTTCGTGGGCATCGGCACGGCGGAGATAACCGCGACCTCCCACTACGGACGTGTCTCTACCATCACGATAACCGTGCTCAAGTTCTATCCCGAGCAGACCGGCGTGTTCAACCACGAGATGCTCGCGGCGTATCTCGGACTTGACAGGGATTTCTTCTTCTACCCCGAACGCGAGATGACGCGCGGCGAGTTTGTCTGCGTCGCGGCGATGTTCTTTATCGCGAACGACCAGTGGTCGCGCTTCAGCTCGGGCGAGTTCATCGACCTTGTGGGCGATGAGTTCTATGCCGAGGCGGTGAAGCTGCTTGGCGAGTGGGGCGTGATAAACGGCGTAGGCGGCGACCGATTCGCGGGTGAGCGGATAGCAAGCCGTGCCGAAGCGGCGGCGATAATCGCGCGTATGCTCGGCATCGACCCAGCCAAGTTCATCGGCAAGGACGGCTTTGCGGACAGCGGAATACACAGCACTTGGGCGAGCGGCTACATCAACGGACTGAAGGCGAAGGGGATAGTGGTTGGCGACGGAGGCGACTTCTTCCAGCCCGACCGCGGAATAACCCGCGCCGAGGCGGCAGCCATGTTCTATCGACTGGTGAACTACAAGACGGCGTATCCGGTGTTCAACTATCCCAAGGACGTGCCAATGAGCCACTGGGCGTACAGCGCGATACTCCGCGCGGTAAACCCGAGCGAGCCGGTATTCGAGGACGGCACCGACCGTTCGACCGGCAAGCAGAAGGAACAGGAGTAAGCACTTAAAAAATCTGACTGAGGAAAGAGGTGAGACGGCGTGAAAGATAAGCTCAGACGGCTGACGGCGCTTATGCTGTGCATAGCGACCGTGCTGTCGATGTTCACACAGGGCTTTGCGGCGACAGAACCGCAGGCCGATACCGACGCGCCGTCCACTGTCGAAGCGGAGATCGGGTCGCTGAAGAACGTGACCGATCCCGCGACCGGACGTCCGCGGTTGTATGTCGACTTCCTGGGCGACAACGCGGGACACAACTCGGGCGGGACGAGCACCCCGAAGATAGGCTCGGCGGTGCGGGTCGAGAACCGTGATTTCTCGCTGGACACAAACGGCGCGGACTTTGCGAACGGCTGGGACAAGTACACCCCGGACGCGACATATTGGAGCGACTCGAACGGCGACGGTTCGATAAGCGCGGGCGAGGACGGCACGATATTCTACGTCGGCGTCGGCATCGACCGCACAAACCTGCTCAAGATGCTCGGCGACGCGGAGAACAAGGGCGTGTACAGCTTTGAGGCGGGCTTCTACTACAACCCGAGGTTTGTCGAGCCGTATGTCGCAAACGGCGACTACGCGGAGACGATAAGAAACACCAACCTGACCGGCGGCTCGCTGACAAGCGGTGGAGCGAACGCGAACTGGTCGGGCGGCAACTACCGCATACTTGAGGCGTACACCGACCTCGACCCGCAGATGGACGGCGGTCTGACCAGCGCGGGGACGTGGGGCGAGCTTACGCAGGAGGTGCTGTACAACCCGTCCAACCAGCAGATATCGCGCGCGGCGAACGGCTGGAAGATGACCTATGTCTCGATAGAGATGAAGGCGGACAGGATAGCCGAGATTGCGCGTCTCGCGGGATACTACGACGGCGTGTTCCACAAGGACGGGGACGCGACGCAGAACAAAGAGACCGAGTATCTGCTCGTTATACCGTTCGTGCTGAAGGCATACGACACAAAGAACGACCTCTGTTTCCGCCTGATACGCAACGCGACCCACTTTACGCTGGGCGCGGCGCCGGACGGAGCGGAAAACCGCGCCGCGTGGGAGCGGGTGACCACTCGAAACGCGCCGAACAACCTGAAGCTCCAGACGGTGTTCACCGGCGACCTGAACATATTCACCGGCAAGAAGGCGGACGAGCTTGAGAACCGCTACAAGGCGACGCTTGTCATGGACGGCGGCGGCACCAAGCAGAACACCGCCGAGGTCGCGATAAACGGCGATCCGGCGACGAACTACGCGCGCATAACCAAGGACGGCGAGGAGCTGCTCGGACTTGCGGGCGGCACGGGTATGCACATCGAGACGCACATCGCGCCGCGATACAGCGTTACCGTAAAGGCGTATCCGGCGGCGGACGCGACCAAGACCAACCTGATAACCTTTGTCGAGATACCGAGCACAAAGGGCGACTCCTACCGTGAATTTGAATTTATCATGCCGGAGGAGGACGTTATCGTCGAGATAATCTTTACCCTCGACCCGAACGCGCCGAAGGACTACGCCGTCCTGCTCGACGAGCGCGACCGTGAGGGTATCGACGACACGACCGACGGCTCGCCGGTCGGACGGCCGAACTCGACCGATCCGAGGATTTCCGGCAACTATACGCACATTGAGGGACTTATAAGCGAAATACTGAGCGGCGACTATGCGCGCGCCGGAGCGAAGAACGAGGTGGACTCGTTTACCGACGCGGTCGACCAGTGGTACGCCGCGTATGAGCTGTACGGCATGACTGCGACCGCAGCCGAGCCGACCTGGCCGAATCCGATAAACATCCATACCGACCTGCACGGCGACTACTGCGCGGAGGTGCGGTTCTACACGGCGGACGACGTGAGCTTCGCGCCGGACAGCTATCCGAGCGGGGCACAGCTTCGCATCGACACTCTTGCCGACGGCAGCGTGGAGTATGTGCTCGTGCTGCAAAAGGGCGGAGACTATCGCTTCGCGATGCGCGCAAGCGACGTTGTGGTGCGGGTGGACTATCTGCTCGCGACGCAGTATTCGGCGAACCTGGTCGTGCGCCATCTGGACGAGGGCGGCGAGCTTGACGACATAACACGCGAGCTTGAGCGCGCGCAGCTGAGCTTTGTCGGCTATCGCGACGACAACCTCGGCGAGATGCGCTACGGCAAGGTGTGGCGCGACGGCGGCGTGGATATCGCCACCGACACGTCGGTCGACCCGGCGGTGACAACGCGCACCGACAAGCCGGACGTGCTTGCGGCAGACCAGACGAATATCCTGCCTATACCCGCCACCGCTGCGGCGATGAGCGGTTCGCTTGCGGGAGACCGCGCACCGGCGGCGCTCGACGACATCCTGCGCGCGTCGGCGGTCTGCTCGGCGGGCACGATAGCTCCGCCGACGCCTGCCGACTATACGCCGGTGACCGACAGCTACAACGCTGGCGATCTGATGGCGATAGGGCTGCGAAAGGACGCGGCGGGCACTCACTACACCACCACAGCCGACATGACCGCGTTTGCGGCGTCGGTGCTCGAGCTTACCGAGTTCTTGAAGGCGGGCGACGGGACTACGCCGTACAGCGCGTATCTCGGAACATACACACGCGAAGTACCCGGCCCCACCCTCGGCTCGACGGTCACCGAGACGGTGACCTACGCCAGACTGTCTACGGTGTCGGCGCAGGCGTATGAGCTGCTCCAGGTGTGGGTCGCCGCGACCGCTGCGGACAGGGAGATACTGAAGAACAAGATAGCGAACGAGTCGTCGAACGCGGTGTTCATGTGGGCGCACAACTATCTGTACAGCGAGACGGCGTTCGACCACGACGGCGACGAGGCGAGTCTCGATGCCGACGGACTTACGCCGGAGGGCAAGGAGCCGACTCCGCAGATGCGCGGAATCGTTGTGACCGGCGGCTGGACAAAGCAGAACGACCAGCCTATGGCTGTGCGCGAGGGTCGCACGATGCGGGTCATCGCCGCGGCAGGCTCGGAGTACACCGTGCAGAAGGTCATAGTGCGCGAGAAGAATCCCGCGACGGGAACGACCGCGCGCACCATTGAGGCGACCAAGGATACGAACTACACCAACGTGTACACCTTTGAGATGCCCGCGTGGGACGCGGATGTCGAGGTGTACTACGTCCCGCGTGTCGCGCCCGATCTGACGCTGAAGATAAGTCCGGTGCCCGCTCCCGACGGCTCGGCGGTGCGGATGAGCGCGTACACGCCGTCCGTTCCAGCAAGCGAGTACGCGACGCTTGTCACCAAGACGTCGAACGGCGACATGATAAAGAACGCGCTCAGCGGCAGCGTGGTCAGGGTAAGCATCGACAAGGTGCCGGAGAACTACACCGTGACGGTGCGGGTGACCGACGCATCCGGCGCGGCTGTGCAGACCAGACTTCTCGGCGGCGGGGTGCTGATAAGGGAAGGCTCGGTCGTGACCTTTACCATGCCGACCACCGATACGACCGTCGAGGTCGTGTTCGAGCAGATCGAAGAGGAGGAGCACCGCGCGTACATCTCGGTGGAGGGCATGCCGGACGGCCTGGACATAACCGGCGCGAGGGCTTCGTTCCAGAACGGATACTCGGTCATAACGCTGCCGACCGGTTCGGCGCTTGAGGGTACGGTCGTTGTGCCGGTGGGATACTACATCCACTCGGTGACGGCTGTCGGCAGGTCGGGAAGCTATCCGTATGAGCAGAGCGGTAACGGCTGGGACAACGGCCGCGCCGCGTCGGTGAACGTGTCGATACTGTCCGAGATGCCGGACGAGGATCTGTACATAACCGTGCTTCTGGCGCTCGGACCTCCGCCCGAAGAGCCTGTTCTGCCGGTGACGCTTATCGTCAAGGACGATATGAACACGGGCAAGGACGACACGGCGCATACCGGATATAAGATATTCGACGACAACCACGCGACAATGAGCATAGGCACGCCCGCCGACCCGCCGACAAGGGACAAGGTCGTGGGCTACGACCTCGGACTGGTCGCGTCAACGAGCGGAATCCTCGACCGGGACACCGAGTATGTCGAGTCGGGAACGTGGGTCTATGTCGACGTGGTATGCCACGACGACTACTACATAAAGGCGACGGTGGTCACGCCGAGGTGGCAGAATGTCGAGGTCGAGTGGATAAGCGAGAGCCGATTCCGCTTTGCGACCCCCGATTCCGCCTGCGCCGTGACGGTGGAGTATGCCAAAAAGACCGACGTGGACGACGGCAACAACTTCCTGCTGACGGTGAGCAAGACCGAGACGCCTTCGCCGGATACCGCCGCCGCGAACTCGCTTGTCGGGCTGACCATCGGCGGCGCGGCTCCGAACCCGAATACGATAGCCTACGGCACGACCTACACCACCGGAGCGAGGAGGGCGGTCGAGGCGACGATATCGGTCGCGGACGGCTGGTATGTGCGCTCGGTGAGACTGGTAAGGAACGGCGTGACGAGCTGGCTGACGCTCGGCGCGGACAACAGGATAAACTTCATAATGCCTACGGCGAACGCCGAGCTTATCGTAGACTATCGCCACGGCAATCCGGACGACGACGCGGGCAAGTTTGACCTACGGCTGGTGGTGTCCGACCCGGATAACGGCACTCCGGACGGTGTCGGAGGTTATACCTACGATCCGAACAGCGCGTGGGCTACGATAGCGCACCTCGACGGCAGCGCAGACACGACGCTCGGTGCGTTCGGCCACAACGAGAGCGCGATGAGCGGCGTGACGACGGCGGTTTCCGGCGAGCATGTGACCGTGGAGTGGGAGATGACCGACGGCTACGCGCTGGACGCGCTTGCGGTCACCGCTGCCGGACGTACCATCGCGCCGAGGTATACCTACACTCCGGCGGAGTACGAGGCGGACGGCACGACGGTAAAGACGCCCGCAAAGACTACGGCGAGCTTTGATATGCCGCCCGCGAACACGACGATATACGTCCGATTCGTGAAGGGCGCGGAGCGGCTGTACCGTGCGGACATCGTTATATACGGCGCGGACGGCAATCTCGCAAACCGCGCAAGCTTTGAGGACACGCTCGGCGGCAGCGTGAACGACGACGTCTACAACCGCCACGGACTGCATGGCGGCGAGTATATTCCGGTGTACATCGAGGCTGCGGACGGATACTATATCGAATCGGTCACGGTGCGTCCGGCGAGCACCGGCGTGGCGGTCACGCTCAGCGGCTCGTTTGGACCGCAGTTTGCGAGCTTCAACATGCCCGCAGCGGATGTTCAGGTGAACGTGAAGTTTGCCAAGGCATGGCCGGACGAGGCGAAGTACGGCGTGTACCTGTCGGTCATCGACCCGATGGCAAACGACAGCAATACGTCGCACAAGCTGTCGGGTCCGATATGGGTCCGCGGCGGAGAGCGAAAGTGGATAGACGCGCTGGTCGACGGCGCGGTGGAGAACGTGCACATACATCGCGCGGCGAACGCTCGGGTGAAGAGCGTGACCGTGACCGACAGCGCGGGGAATCCGGTGCCGTGGTGGTGGAGCGGAAGCTATTCGAGCACGGTGAACTTTGCCATGCCGCCGATGTCGGTGGAGGTCGTGGTCGAGTATGAGCTTGTGACAAACTGGCGCGATTATCAGCACGACGTACGGCTGCACACGAGCACGCGAAACGGCGCGTCCGGCAACTCGGAGATGATGATAGTGGAGGACGACCCGGACAGCGCGTCCACAACATTCACGCAGAAGCCGGGAACCGCCGCCGTGAACTGGAGCGGCACGATACACGACGTTATCGAGAGCGAGCTTGTGATGTTCACCGTCACGCCGGACGAGGGATCGGTCGTTGCCGCCGCGTATGCGGTGAGCGGCGGTCGGGTGCTCGACCTGTATTCGCATAACGAGGGCGCGGTGCCGGTCGTGACCGACGGCGGCTCGGCGACCTTCGCGATGCCGAACGCGGACGCGGACGTGTATGTAGTGTTTGACAAGGCGTCGAACAAGGCGACCGACAGATACGCGACGCTGTACGTCAGCGGCCCGAGCGGTTCGGGTGAGGCGGAGTTGTTCGAGCGCTGGAGAGATACGAATACTACCGGTACTATAACGCCGGATAATCACAGTGGGTATATCGTGCTTGGCATCGGCTCGCGCGCGCGGGTGAAGATAAAGCCGAGCGACGGCTACTCGCTTGCGAGCTTCAAGATACTTGACAACGCCGGAAACCGCGTGGACTACACGATGCGCGCACAGGCGGACGGAAGCCTGTACGACGCGGACGGCTACATGACGGCGGAGTACATCCAGCCGCAGAGCGGTTCGCGCGCGTATGTCGAGTTTGAACGGATAGACACGAACCGCAAGTATACCGCCCGCGTGGTGGTGGACAACGCCGGCGCGACCGGAAATACGGCGGGTATCGACCAGCTTCCGCACGACGTGTGGGTGAGACTGATAGAAAACGCGAGGCCGGGAGAGCAGATAGACATAAACGTCGTCTGCGCGATAGGCTACGAGTTCTCGATAACCATACTGCCGCAGTATCGCGGGATACAGGCGCCGCTGCTGCTGCCGAACAACAAGTCGCAGCAGAGCTCGTTTATCATGCCTGCCGACGACGTGGTGGTGTTCGTCAAGTTCGTCACCGACTCGCGCACCCGCTACACCGCAGCGCTGAGCGTCAGCGGTGGCAGCTCGTCGGTCACGTC
The DNA here is from genome assembly GCA_964493515.1 of uncultured Oscillospiraceae bacterium. Taxonomy (GTDB): domain Bacteria; phylum Bacillota; class Clostridia; order Oscillospirales; family JAAYOS01; genus CANRIN01. The sequence continues at coordinate 25,150 of CAZBNJ010000018.1, forward strand.
GACGATACGAAGCGACTTCAACCCGGTGCCGCTGGTGTCCTACTCGGGCGGCAGCGCACAGGTCGTTCGCGCAACGCCGGACGAGGAGAAGGTGTATGTGAACACCCGCCGCACCGAGAACCTGGCGCTCGGCTACTCGATAGAGCGGATAATCGTTGAGACAACGGCGGGCGATCCGGTGCCGTATACGATGGACGCGGCGGGCAACCTGAGCTTCCCGATGGTCGCGAGCAACGTGAACGTGTCGGTCAAGTTCAAGTCGGGCAATCCGCCGACATACGACCTGACGCTGCACGTCAAGAACGACGGCGTGGCAAACGGTATCGCGAGCCTGACCGAGCAGGGGACAAGCCCCGCGAACACGACCGGAGGCGTGAGCGGCGGAAACAACTACTACAACACGCGGTCGATAAAGGTCGAGGCGGGCAGGACGGTCGACCTCAGCGCCGCCGCGCAGAACGTGGGCACCTACGGAATATTCGACGTGTATGTGGTGTACGGCGACTCCTCACCGTACGCGGGACAGTTCATACCGTTCGGCAGGTACGACACAACGATGTCGGGCGGCACGACCCGCGCGGCGAGCAGCGTGCTTCGCTCGCTTGCCGCCGACTTTGTGATGCAGCCGTACGACGTGGACGTGTATGTGTTCTTTGCAGACAATGAGTTCCCGCCGACCGGCACGGCGCTGTGGCTGAGCGTTATCGGCCCTGTCGGTGCGGGCAGCGCGACGCTGACCACCGACTATGTGGACGACACGGGAGCGGCCCCGCTCGTGATAAACGCCGGCGATCCGGACGACTATCTGCCCGCGTCGCCGAGAAGCTACGCGTCGATAGACCTTGCCATCGCGCAGGGATATGTGATAGAGAGCATAGTCATAACCCCGCTGGGCAGCGACGCGGACGGCAGGCTGATAGGCGCCGATCTGTACACGCTGACCATGCCGGAGCACACGATAAAGGTGCGGATAACGCTGAAGAAGAGCGAGACGACCGACTTTGTTGCAACACTGCACGTTGCGAACATCGACAGGGACGGCAGGACGCTCAGCACTCCGAACCGCGCCGAGATAGGCTGGCCGATAGCCAAGACGAACTGGACGGACGGCGTGACCTCGACCGACGCTGGCAAACAGAACCCGCACGACGGCTCGGTGACGCTCGGAAACAACCAGATAATAGTGCCCGAACGTCAGACGGTGGACATCTACTCCTATCTGAACGCGACCGGCTACTATCTGCTGTCGGTGTACGTTTTGAGCGCGGACGGACGGATGGTCGCGCTCAGCGGAGACCCAATCGAGGGCACGGAGTACGACCCGATGATAGCAAACGAGGTGCCCGACGCGCAGACGAGCTTTGACATGCCCGCAAACGACGTGGACGTCTATGTCATATACACCAATCTGCCCAAACCGCCGGACGGCTGGCGCACCACCGCGCTGGTCGCGACCGAGGCTACGGCAAACGGCACCATGACGAACGGCGGCCACAACACGGCTTCGATAACCGAGGCGCGCGCCGGCAGCTTCTTCTACGAATATATCTACGAGGACAACGAGCTTGTAGAGATAAACGTGCTCGATCCCGACCGCACCACGCCGTACAAGGCGAGCGTGCGCAGCTTTGGCAACCCGACGCACAAGGCGTACGCGGTGGTCGAGGGCAAGGGAGTGTATGTCGCGGAGGAGACGCTGGGCGAGGGATTCGCGTTCTCGCCGCCGGTCACGATGAGCGCGTCGGGAGGAGTTGCACCCGCCGCTACGCTGATATCGAGCGATCCGTACAGATATAACTACACCACGCTCGACTACTCGAGCGCGGCGCGTATGCACTTCATCGAGGGCAATATCACCGCGGGCGACCTGCGCGTGGAGATAGTGGACAGACAGAACCCCGGCAACTTTGTGGTCAAGAACCGCGTGAGCGTATCCGCGCCCTCCAAGCCTACGCTTGGGCTCGTGTCCAGCGACTCGGCGGGAGCGTGGCAGATAATCCGCTCGGTCGAGCCCGGCTCGCAGGTGACGGCGTTCGTGACGCCGTATGAGGGCTACGCGGCAACGGCGGTGCTGATAAACAAGGACGGCGAGAGCACCAACGTAGAGCTTACACGACTGCCGGACGGCAGCTACACGGCGGAGTTTATCATGCCGAGCGGCGGCGCGACCTTCAGGGTCACGTTCGTGCGTGGGTATACCGCCGAGCTGAGGGTGATAAACCGCTCGACACGCAGCGTGAACGCGGCGCTGAGCTCGCCGGACGGCCGCAGCGTGGGCGACAGACAGACGATAACCGGACTGCTTGGCGGCGAAGGCATGACCGTAACCGCGTCGGGCGCGACGGTGCAGTCGGTGGTGTACTCGGGCAGGACGACCTCCGGGCACGCGGTAAGCCCGCTTGAGAGCAGCGACTGGCAGTTTACGATGCCCGCCGAGGATACCGTCGTCACGGTGATATTCGGCGACAGCGACTCGACCGAGCACACGGCGATAATCCGCGTGGACGGGGCAAGCGACGAGGGATGGCAGGATCACTGCTCGATAGACGGAATAAGCAACAACACGCGTCCGAACGCGGTCGGCGGTGTGAACTGGACGACGGCGATGCTTGGGGACAACGTGACCGGCGCGTTCAGCGCAAACGACGGCTGGTATGCGAGCGCCTACGCGATAGTGCGCGACCCGGACGGCACGTTCGGCGAGCTGATACGTCCGGTGTATGTGGTGCAGAGCGGTACGCAGGGAAGCGGCCTGCTCGCGGGATTGACCATGCCCGACGCGAATGTCGAGATATTCGTGCGGTTTACGAAGACCGACCCGACGCCGTCGACGAGCTACAACCTGAGCCTTGAGATAGAGGGCGCGGGCGGCAGCTCGGCGAACACCGCAAGCGCGGTAGGCGGCGGCGCGAACCTGAGCGTAAACGGCGCGTCGCCGAACGCGGGACCGACATCGGTCGCGGCGGGTGCGAAGGTGAATGTCGGCGCGAACTGGACAAACGGCTATCGCCTGATAAGCGCTGAGGTGGAGGTCACCTTCACCGCGCCGTCGGCAGAGGGCGGATGGAGCCTCACGCACAGCCTTGTGATACCGATGACCACGAGCGGCTCGTCATCGAGCGGCAGCTTCAATATGCCGTTTGTCAACGAGGCGATACGCGGCACGACCGCCGCAACCGGCATGAGCGCCAATGTGAAGGTCAAGCTGAAGTTCGGCTATGACGCGACGCTGACGCTTATTGACGGCGTCGGAGGCAGCACTGCGTCGATGACCGCGGGCGGCAGGAGCGTGAGCGTGAATTCGGCGGCGAACAGGGACACGATAACCGGACTTGGAAGGAACGATACGACGAGCACCACCGTAAGCTCGACCGGCGCGGTGAGCGTTATCGGGCACAATGCGACCGACGGCTCGACGGTGCTTACGGCTGTTGGCGGCGTGTACGGATACACGATGAACGGCGACAGCGAAGTGGTGGTCGTGACCTCGAACAACACGCCGACCGACCGAAAGTATATCGCGGCGGTACGTCTGATAAACGCGGGCGACGGCGACTGGGCGTACATAACCGATACGACGACGGCGGGAATGCCGTCCGGCGAGATCTGGACTGCAGCGAAGTCGGGAGACGGAATACGCCTTGAGGTCAAGGTGGGCAGCGGCCGCAGCGCGAAGGTCACAGCCGACCGCGTGACTCTTCTGCCGCGGGCGATAGGCGAGGATGAGACATATCTGTTCGATATGCCCGCAGGCGATGTGCAGATAACCGTCGAGTTCTTCGACGAGAACACGCCGATGATAAACTTCGGCGTGATAGACCGCACCGGCATCGCGGGAAGCACCGCGTCGCTCAGCTATGCCGGCGGCACGCTCGTGTCGCACACTTCGACCGGCAGCGAGAGCGGGATAATCGGCAGCTACGCCGGAAACTTCGGCACGCTGAACGTCGCTGCGACGGCAATCAATGCGAATGTCGCTGTCAAGCGGATATTTATTGAGGGCAGGAACGGCGGGGTGTTGGATATCACGTCGACCAGGAGCTTTGCGCAGAACGCGTTTGCGAGCGGCGCGACCGTGTGGGTCGTGTTCGACAAGCCGCAGACCACCGAGCCGCCTCCGCCCGACTATGACCCATATATAACCTACATCGAAGTCGATCCCAGGAGCGACGCGGGCTGGGCTGCGGCCGGCAACGGCATCGGTCAGGTGCTGAACACCACCGATATGACGGCGGACGGCGGCGCTCATTGGCGTGAGGGCGCGCAGGGCGACAATATGCGCGGACTGTTCACCACGGCGGACGGCTGGTACGCGCTGGTAAAGGCGTATCGCACCGACAACGGAAGCGAGCTGCTCGCAATGCAGCAGAACTACTCGGGCGGCGGCACGGCGTCGATAACACAGCCGTCGAGCGACGCGAGGATAGTGGTGCTGTTCAGCAAGGATCCGCGCATTGTCAGCGAGGAGAACCAGCTGACGCTTGCGATAGTCGGGCACGGCATGGCTCGCGGAAACTTTGCCGAGGTCGAGTTCCCGGACGGCACGATGACAGGCGTGGACGGCGGCGACGCACCTTCGACCGACCGCTTTACCACCATCGTGAGCGACAAGGTCAAGGCGGGAACACGGATACCGCTCGACGCGACTTGGGCAAGCGGCTACACGATAGCAAAGATCGAGATAAGCCTCGACTCGAACGGCAGCATCTACTCGGTGCCGTGGAACGAGTACGCCTCGATGGCGGCGGCGAACTTCTATATGCCGAGCGCGCAGGCGACGATAACCGTCTACTACTCGCTCGAATTCACCGCCACGCTGCATATCCAGAACTCGGGCGTGGTCGGCGGCGGCGCGGAGATGTATGACGACGCCGTTCCGGGCACGAAGGTGAACACGCACCTCGGCAGGCTGGAAGGGCTGGGCGGCAACGAGGACATCGTGACAAATCCGCAGATACCGAGCGGCGGACGGCTGGTCGGCGTGTTCTACGAGACGGCAAAGACCGGCTCACATTCGACGTGGGCGACCACTCCGAACGCGCGCTACGACTTTGATATGCCGCAGGAGGACGCGGACGTCTATGTCGTCTACGAGCCGGAGGACGAGCCGATAAAGAGCTACGTTGCGAGGGTAGAGAAGTATGGCGAGACGGCGGTCGCGGGCAACGAGGCGACGATACTGAATACCTCGCGCGACGTGTTCCACACGAGTTACAGCACGATGGCAAAGCAGGGCGACCTCATCGAGATAACCGTCGAGCTTGCGAGGGGCTATCAGGCTCGGGTGATAGGCGTTGAGCCGGGCGGCCTGTATGTGACGCGCACGGCGTTCCGCACCAACGGAACGACCACGACCTTTACCATGCCCGCGGACAGCGACGCGGTGGTGAAGATAGAGTTTATCGAGGGCTACACCGCGACGCTGATACTCGATGACTCGAGCGCCGTTGACAACGCCGCTCATATGACCGATGACCGTCTGCCGAACGTGTCGACAAGCTCGGTGCCGAACGGCAAGACACTGGTTATCGGCGACAGTCCGGTGAACTCGATGACCACCAACTATGAGAAGTATGTAGGCGCGGGCGGAAGCGCGACACAGGTGGCCGACCCGCCGATAAACGCGATAACCAAGCTGGGAGTGGACGACACGCTCGACGGCGACGTGGTGCTGTCGGCAGGCTCGAAGCTGTACCGACTGATAGAGACCACCCCGACCGGCGGCACGCGGAACTACGGCGAACGCAGGCTGTACAAGGACGACGCGGCACCGCTTCCGATATTCGGCGCGGGCGTCGGCGGAGTGACGGTGGACTGGGGACTGGACGCTCTGGACACCGACCCGGTGGAGGACGTGATAATCACCGCGGTCGTGCTGGACAGGGAGGACCCGTCGCTCATCGCGAAGGTGCAGCTTGAGGGAGACAGCGACATAAACGGCAACGGCGCGGCGATACGGAACCTGGTGCCTTCGACAGACGCAGGACTGCCCGCGTCGGCATGGCGCACCGGCAATATCTGGACGAGCGCCATCGAGGAGAACCGGATAGAGGCGAGGGTCGACCTCGCGCCGGGATACACCGCAACGGTCATAGCGATAAACGACCAGGTGTACTATGACGAGCTGGCGGCGCTTATGACCGCGAGCGCCATGACCCGCGCGTCGATGACGATGGATGAGATGATAGCGGCGGCGCGTGAGGCTGCAAGGCTCACGCTGACGCTTGCGGACGGCGCGACCACGACCGAGGCGACGGTGACCTCGAGCGGCGACATAGTTATGACACTGATGCCTGAGATAGCCACCGGAACCGCGCCCGTCGAAACGACGCGAAGCGACATAACCTTCATCGTGAAGTTCCTGGCGGAGTCCGGCCCGAGACCGTACGACCCGCTGAGCGACAGGTATCCGGCGGGACTTGCGGAGGAGGACGAGCCGCTGCTTGAAAAGGGCTGGATATACGGCGTCAACCACGGCGACTACGCGACGATAACCGTGCCTACACTGAACACCGGCTCGACCGACGTGAACAGCGGACTGGAGATACTCCAGGACGTCTACCGCGCGGGCCCTGCGGGATTCTCCAACGACTTCCGCATCTACGTCCAGACCGCCGCGGGCTTTGTCGAGCTGGACAACTCGACCGAGATACGGCTGTACGAGGTCACACCGCGCGTCGACACCTCGTATATGTACAACACCGGCAACTACTACACCGGCGTGGGCGAGTATACCGCAGACACGCAGGACGCGCGCGGCATGATAGACGACACCGACTACGCCTACACCGGCGTGAAGTTCAACGTCGAGCTGCGCGAGCCGGCGGAGGGCGCGACCCCGTCGGCGGCATATCTGGCGTTTAAGGAGATACTCGAAAGCGACTCGTATGACACGCTCATCGGCACCAAGCTGAAGATACGCGCCGTCGGACAGAACGGTAGCATAAGCGAGGCGACGCAGCTGGTACTGCCGCCCGCATACGCGCTTGCGGGTACGCTTGTCAGCTACGCGCCGCAGCACGAGGCGACGTTTGAGCTGTACGAGTATGATACCGCGAGCTCCGAATACTTGACCGAGTCGATGGCGCTCAACACCATGTCGCAGGACTACGGCGACGGACTGTGGCGGCAGGACTTCCGTGTGATGTCGAGCGAGCTTGCGGGACGCGACCGCACGGCGGTGTTCGCCGACCTCGACCTCCTTCGCGGAGTGGCGGGGGCGACCGGATTTACCACGCCGAACGGACACGAGACCTATCGCCTGGTGATAAGCAAGGCGGCGGCGATAACCTATACGCGCGACGGCATTGAGCTGCGAATTGAGAACGGCAAGGCGGCGCTTACCGCCACCGACAAGGGAATTCTCGACGGCGACCGCACCTGGGTGCTCGCGCGCTCGTCGCAGGCGGTAGTGGCACTCGAGGCGGTAATCGCAAACATGGTGGTGTCGAGCGTGGACACGCCGTCCGAGCCTGAAGCGACCGAGCCGACCGAACCCGAAGCGAACGTCGACGAGCAGGCGGCGCCTGTTGAGGAGATCACGCCGAGCGAACCGGTGGAGGAGCTGATATTTGACGACGCGGCCGAACCTTCGGAGGAGGACGACACCGCCGAGGAAGAGCAGCAGATTGACGACTTTGCCGAGCCTTTGGGCGGCGAAGAGACAGGCGAGAGCGAGGATAGCGTGCCGACCGAAGATGCGACGGACGTCGGCGAGGAAGAGCCTACCGAGGCCGAGGAGAGCGTCGTCGAAGCGGAGATAGTGAACGCGGAGGAGCCGACGGTCCCGACCGAATTCATCGCCACGGCGGTGACGCGTGCCGACGAACAGATCGCCCGCGACCTCGTGATACTCATGGCCGGAGATCTGAACGGCGACGACAAGACCAAGCAGGTCGACTACAACATCCTCTACGCCTACTACTCAAGGCAGTATCGCTGGACGCGCGCGGAGGAGAACGAGGCGGGCTGGGAGGATTCGACGAGGAATCCGAACAGCTTGGCATACTGGTGCGACCTGAACGGAGACCTGCGGATAGACACGCTCGACCTGGCGATAATGACCGATTCGTACAACTACAACCGCACGACAAAGGATTACGGCGCGCCGACCGGACTTGTGCGCGCGTGGAACGACAGCTATGACACGACGCTTGAGAGCTACCTGAGCGATGTCGCGGCGGTGGATGCGGAGTCGGTGGCGGCATTCATGTTCGACCGCGCGTCTGAGTCGGTGAGCGGACTGGTTATTGAGCTGCCGACCGCCGAGGACGAGCAGCCGACCGATGACGGAGAAGTCGAGGTCGATGCCGAGCTGCCGACAGAGGTCGAGACCGCACCGTCGACCGACGATGAGACATTCATCGACGATGAGGATGCCCCGACCGAAAGTGAGCCGTCGGGCGAGATTCCGAGCGTTCAGCCGAGCGACGAATTCATTCTGCTTCCGCCGACAACGACCGATGAGCGGGAGGACGCGGCAGTTCCGAGCCGTCGCGAGGACGAGGAAAACGACGAAGAAAAGTGACATATTGAGCACATGGCGCGGCGCTCGGGATTCGGGTGTCGCGCCGAATTTTATGCAGTCGGCAAGGTAAGTTTTAGCTTTGATGGAAAATTGATGCAGCAAGCGCGGTCGAGACTTGTAAAATAAGCAAAAAACGTGTAGAAAAGGGTTGCAATTCCTCGAGTGATGCGCTATAATCATCATGTCGGATAGTGACAAGAATTCATGACTATTCACAAAAGTGCAACCAAGTTCTCAGCCACAGGTCGATTCGTTTTTTTGAGTCGGCCAAGTGAAGGGTACCGCACGGACGCGCGCGGATGCCCGAACTACCGAGGGATCCATGTCAAACAGCAAGTTGGGAAGGGTAACCGACCGACTTAGCGGTCGGTCGGACAATCGAATAATGCCGACTTTGAAAGCTCGACGCTTCGTCGGGCTTGCTTTGCTGTTCGGAAATGGCTCTCGCAGGTTCGGGAAAGCCCTTGTCGCGATGTTCCTCGGAATCGCGATGTTTGTCGGGCTTGGGACGGGGCTTGCCCCGTCGGCAAAGGCCGCTCCGCCGACAAGCAGTTCGCTTGTGCTGCCCACGCAGGTGCAGGAGGCGGAGAAGCCGGATGTGTGGATAGAAACGAATGTCGTTCTGAACACGCAGAAGAAGCCGACCGGTTACGTCGAGCTGGTGCTCAAGGCGCGCACGCCGGTCATCTACTTCGCGGACAACGACCTCAAGCGGCTGCGCTATCCGGGCGACGGACTTGAGAACGACGCGAGCAGCGTATGGCAAGGGATACCGTTCGACCCCGAAGACTCGTCGACCTATGCCACTTCGCGCCAGACGACGTTCCGGGAGATCGCGGCGAGCTTGCAGTACAACACGAGCCTGCTCGTGCCGGTAAGCTGGGAGCACGCTATCGAGAAGGACGATTTCGGCAACATAACGAACGCCTATCCGGACTTCTTTGCGAAGTACTATGTCGACGAGGACACGCTGGTCGACGTCGACGGCACGACGCCGCTCGAAGGGGAGGCGCGCTCCGCCGCAATCCGCGCGCAGTTTGCGGACAACAAGAATCTGCAGCGCATCGCCGTGCCGACGGTTCAATGCAGCACCGAATCGGTCACGAGCGCGGTGAGCTTTGCTGGCGGTTCGGACGGACTCATCTCGATGGCGGTGAACGCCGCGGCGGACACCACGCTGCCGGAGGAGACCCCGCTTGCCGTGGTGCGCTTCCTGTACATCGGCGAGGAGCAGATAGACCACTTGCTGATAAGAAATGTAGACGCGGAATACGGCTACGACGTGGACGAGACAAAGGTCTCGAGCTGGCACAACACGCAGAACGGCGGCTCAAACAGGCCCGCCGGTACGACGCTGAACGACTTCTTCTGGTTCGCGGACGACACGCTGATAAAGAACAGCACCGTTCAGCAGGCGCTTATCTATTCGTCCGGACGCTATCAGGAGAACGTATCGGTCGAGTCGGACAAGATAAACGGAATCAACCAATTCTACGCGACCAAGATTGTCTACAACGGCGACGAGGTGGACAAGCTGCCGAGCTATCTGCCGAACAGCGCCGCGAGACAGAACTATACCGAGGAGACTCCAAAGGGGATGACCTCGGCGATACACCGTCCGCTGACCGACGAGGACAACGTAACCGTGCTCGCGACCGCTCGCAAGGACGGGGACAAGCTGTACAGCTACACCTCGAACCTGCTGTTTACGACCGACGCGAACCAGCCGTTGATAGACGGAAGCAACGAGAACATAGCGTTCAAGCTGCGCGCCGGTCCGACATATCGATCGAGCGGCGGCGGCACCGTGGACGACTTTGCGGCGGTCGTGTTTATCGACTGGGATGATACGATGCTCGGTGCCCTTGTTGTACCTAAGGGGGATGCGCGCGATCGGGTGGAAGGATATGTCGAAAAGTTCATCCACCCGACCCTCAGAAAGTCCACCGCAATGGCGATAGAGGACGAGACTGAGCGTGAAAATATGCTGTTCAACCTGTCGAGGTCGCTCGACAGGCGTTATACCTATGCCGGAAACCATACGTCCGACTATTCGACGCTTGCGAGCTTTGCGGGCAAGTCCTATTCCGAGGCGGAGGCGGCGATGGCTGCCGATCCCGCTTACCTGGGCAAGACCATCTTCCCGGATGGGTACGAGGTGGGTGGAGTGGACATGTCCGGTTCGGCGTATCCGCTCACAAATAAGCTGGACTACGCGTTCCTCCGCCGACCGGTGGACTGGGACAATACGCGCACTATTAAGGCGGATGAGGGTTCGACCTATGTGGACTCTAACGGGAAAACCGTCGATGCGACCGAGTGGATTCTGGGCGCGATCGATTACGATAATTTGCAGACTCCCGAGACCCCGGACGACAACTACTGGTACACCAACGGTTGGGCAGTAGTTCGAAAACCGTCAGAGGTGAGCAGTGTCTGGACGACCTTCTCGACGACCGGTGAGCTGTCGGAGGCGAAGCTCCCGGGATTCGACAGCACGACTGTGGCTGCGGGTGGACATGCGTATGATGGTATAGACTACTTTAACACGGATTATATTCGCCCGACTGACAAGACTTCGACGATGGCGGGCTGCAATGCTGTCGGTGGAGCGACCTCGGCTGCCGGTGGAGACATGGCGTTTGCGACCTACGCGGACTCGGGATATTTCGAGTTTGCTAACTTTGCGGATATCCAGGTAGATGAGCTGTTCGTCAAGGCGTGCTATGAGCCGTGTGAGCAGCTGAGTTGGACAGGAAACTATACTGTTATCTCAGAACCATATTATGTACGATATGGCACCGTTGCTTCGACGGTTAGGGGCAGCGTTTATGGCATATCATTTTATTACGAGAGGATAAGTGATAGTGGACAGGGAGCTCGTCGTATAAGAAATGTTTGGACGAGTGTGAAGTACACGATGGATGAGGGGGCAAAGGCTGAGCCGATTGGAGGGAATATAGTATACGATGGCGACTCGTTTTATGTTGGAGTGGAGCAAAACAATGTCGATGTTATTTTAGCAGCGTTTACACCGACAAGCACATTTTTGTCAATGAGTTATGGAGTTGTTGAAGTATTTGATTGTAGCAACTTCGTAGCAAGTGTTGCGCGCGCAAAATATGAAAATGAAGCGAATACCATTGCGAATTTCAAGTATCTCCAGGACGACGGACTTCCTGAAAGTTGGGAAAATGGGTATAGATACACGAACCGACTGGGAACAGATGGATATGTTTACCGTGCTACGCTCCGCCAAATTGAGGAGGAGGCGACAAAGATTTTTTCCGAAGAATCAGATATGAGTGAGACTGAGTTTAGAAACAGCTATCTGACTACTGGAACAATGCTAGATCTAAATGTGAGGCTTGATAAAGAAGGAACAACGGCGGACGGTGCGGGATTGGGAGTATTAGACAGAAACAGGAAGATCCAGAGCGCGCAGAATGCGATATACGATGCGCTGAGGATAGCCTATAAGTATGGGCAAGTGGACGATACCGGCGTCATAGACATCGACTGGCATCAGCTGCAGTATCATATAATTAACTGGGACAGCACAAACGGCGGAGGCGGTATCGACACCGGAAGCAGGATACGCACAAAGGACGAGTGCGGACAGTATGCCTGGTGCCGTCTGGATGCGTGCGGCGAAAGCATAACCATACCGGTTACCAATTTTGCGGAGTTGTATGACGCGATAGGCATAATGAACGACAGCTCGGCGACGCAGGCCCGTCGCAATGCGGCCAAGAAAGCGGTCGAGGATAA
>CAZBNJ010000019.1:0-33216 GCA_964493515.1 uncultured Oscillospiraceae bacterium
CGTTTTTAGTTGATTTTCACATGAATTCGATGTATAATATCGACAAAGCTCGAAAGGGGGAGATTTCCAGATGAAATGCGCAAATTGCGGGACCGAGATACCGGAGGGCAGCAAATTTTGTCCGAACTGCGGTGTTCCGGTCGAGGAAAAGCCGAGCTACGAACAGCCGCCGCGTACCGACGATCCGTGGGACACGCCCGAACAGCCGAATCAGCCGACCGCGCCGTATGGCGGACCGAATCAGCCGTATGACGGGTATCAGCAGCCGTATGGTCAGCAGCCAATCTACCCGATGTACCCGGTGCAGCCGGTGCCGATGAATTGGCACAAGTTTTTGATATACTTCTCGCTGTGGGCGGGAGGAATACTTAACGTACTCACCGGAGTGCTTATGGCGACGGGTGCGAACTATAGTATATTTTCCGATGTTCCGTCTGCGCTCATCTACGCGATATACCCGGGACTTCAGGCATGTGACATTGTGATCGGCATACTTACGATGGCGGCAGGAGCGTTTGCAATCTGCGTTCGATTTTTGCTCGCGGGATTCAAGCGCATCGGACCGACCTGCCTGCTCGGTGTATACGCGGCGAATATCGTTATCTCGGTGCTCTATGTAGTACTCGCAAGCGCGATATCCGGAATGAATATGATGGACACGCAGACGCTTGCAAGCCTTGTGACTTCGGTGGTGATGATAGCCGCAAACCGAGTTTATTACAGCAAGCGCGCGACGATGTTTTGCAGGTAAAAGTTTGGGATGAGAAAAGGACGTCCGAGGAAACTCGAACGTCCTTTTTGCTGAGGTTAGTATGTTTTTGCATTAATTGAATGGATTCATGGGGTCGTGCTTAATACAATAAAAACCCTTATTTTCGCGATAAAGGGTGGTCTTTTTGCCGCATATCCGACAATATCCCCACTCTCTTTCTCTGCTACCTCCTCCGCCACCGCTGGAGGACAAACTGGTGATTAATGTTATGGCAAGAGCCACTATTATGATACCTACGATTATTCTTTTTAAGACAGGATCTTTTTCAAACATCAAAACCACTTCCAATTCAAACAGGTTGTAAGCTAATCGTTGTACAGACCGCTGAATAAACTGCCGTACAGGTCGGGGTCAACACGCTTGACGTATTCGGAGAAGGATTCACCCTTTTTCGGCATATCGTATCCTCCAGCTCCGGAGCCGGTGACCTTGCCGCTGGAGGCGCTGGAAGAGTTTTTCTTACTGTTACCCGATGAAGAATTGGTCGCTGCGCTTGTGAGGCAACTCATGCAGTACATCGCGTCCTCGTCAATGTACTTAAAACACTCCAAGCATATGTTTGAGTGAGCTGTGCAGCAGTTTGTATCACCAGAGGATGCAATGTAGTTATCACAACCAGAATGGGCACACTTTGTAGTTGCAGTGCCATACTTATTTGTGAATGCACTCTTGCTACTGGTTCCACTGGAAAGTGATGTGCTGCTCGTAATGTTTGAACTGTGACTAGGGGTAAATGGAATGTTAAGTAATGCCAAAATAATGGTTAGCGCTATGACAACTGTTGCTATTGTCGCAAATTTATGATATTTTAACATTTTCTCACTTCCTCTTACAAGTTTGACTGTTTGTTGGCTTACGTCTAATTGGGTTTTGTGTTTCCACTGGTATTCGCCAAGGTTTTCCAGGTCCATCCTGCTCAGCATTGGGAATTTTCTTTTCACGGCAATACTTTGCGACCGTAGCTTGTGTACATCCCCACTTCGTTGCCGCTTCGCTTGTCCCCATGTATTTCCCCATTCCATCACCTCGATTCACTGATTTCATTGTCAGTATATCATCTATAATGTAACTTGTCAAGTTATATTTTTAGCTTTTCAAGTTGTCGTTTTAACCTGCGACGTGCGGTATACTAAATGTGGGTGAGACGATGAAAAACAGATTCACGCAGGACTACAAATCACTTGGGCTGAATATCGCATTCTACCGAAAGAAAAACGGTTTGTCGCAGAGCAAACTGGCGGAGTTGGTCAATATAAGCCGAACGCACATGAGCCGTATCGAAACCGCTGATTGCGCGGTTTCGCTTGATGTTGTGTTCAAGCTCTGCGAGATGCTTGGAGTAAAGCCGAAGGATATGTTCGATTTTAGGGATTAGCCCCTGCGATACGGACGATTACAGATTGCATTTCCCGGGAAATCGCGGTATAATATACCCACAATCAATCCAAAAGGAGAGTGAGATCATGGCAGTAGACGGTCGTCACCAGTTTGAGCTGGTGGAGAAGATGGGATTTGTGCGCATGAGCGGCACCGAGGAGGAGCGCCGCGCCGCGCAGATACTCGTCGATGAAATAGAGGCAATGGGTATCGCGGCGGATACCCGCACGTTTGAGGTCAAGGACGGCACCGTCATCAAGGCGGTGTTTGAGGTCATCGCGCCCGAGCGCAAGGAGTACACCGTGACCGGCTACAAGTGTGCCGGATGCACCAAAGAGGGCGGCGAGGACTACGATTTCGTCTACATCGAGCAGTTCGACGAGATAAATCTCCGCAACGCGCGCGGCAAGTTTGCGCTTATCAACGGACGCGCGTCGGCGGACGTGTACAGGAAGATGATCGACGCGGGCGTTGCCGGCTTTATGACGATGGGCGGCACGATAAAGGACACGCCGGAGGACAGCGACCTCGACACACGCAAGATGCGCGAGACACTCACGCAGCACGGACTGCTGCCGGCGTTCCACATCCGCATGACCGACGCGCTCGAGATACTCAAGAGCGGCGCGACCCGCGTACATATCGAGCTCAAGACCAAGAACCACGTCCACATCTCGCAGAACGTCGTTGCCGAGATAAAGGGCACCAAGTACCCCGATGAGATCGTGGCGTTCGGCGCGCACTATGACAGCGTTGAGTTCAGCTACGGCGTGTGGGACAACGCGGCGGGCAGCGTCACGATAATGGAGATACTGCGCCACTTCGTCAAGAATCCGCCCGCCCGCACGGTGCGTTTCATCTGGTTCGGCTCGGAGGAGCTTGGACTGCTCGGCTCGCACGCGTATGTCGACTCGCTGACAAGCGCCGAGCTGAAGAAGCACGTCTTTATGGTCAACGCCGACGTGGGCGGCTCGATACTCGGCTCGAACAGCGCGGTCATAACCGGCGACGAGAGCCTGTGCAAGTATGTCGAGTACATGGCAAAGGAGCTTGGCTACTCGACGTCGGTGCGCCAGAGCATCATGTCGAGCGATTCGGTGCCGTTTGCCGACAAGGGAATACCCGCGATAAACTTCGCGCGCGGCGGCGGTCAGGGCATGGGCTTCATGCACACCCGCTACGACATGATATCGCTCATCAGCGGCGAGGCGCTGGCGGTTGTGACCGACTTTGCCGTCGCGCTCAGCGATCGCCTTGTAAACGCGGTCGTGTTCCCGGTCCCGCGTGAGATACCGAAGAACATAAAGGACGACCTGGACAAGTATCTCGGTCGTGCTCCGCAGAAGTAAGCAAAAACAACAAAAGGAACGACCCGCATTTCTGCGGGCCGTTCCTTTTTGCGCGTTTTCTTGTTTCCCTCCTATACTTTGATTATAGCAGGAGGGAAGTCCGAAAAAACGGACTTATAATACCTTGCTCAAAAACTCCTGCGCGCGCGGGTTCTGCGGATTATCGAAGAATGCGTGCGGTTCGTTCTGCTCGAGTATCTTGCCCTCGTCCATGAACAGCACACGTGTGCCGACCTCGCGTGCAAAGCCCATCTCGTGGGTGACGACCGCCATCGTCATACCCTCGTGAGCAAGCTCTTTCATGACCTCGAGCACCTCGCCGACCATCTCCGGATCGAGCGCGGAGGTAGGCTCGTCGAACAGCATCATCTTGGGCTTCATCGCCATCGCGCGAACTATCGCGATACGCTGCTTCTGTCCGCCGGACAGCTTGCCGGGGTAGGAGTCCGCCTTGTCGCGAAGTCCGACGCGGTCGAGCAGCCGCAGCGCCTCCTCGTTTGCCTCGTCCTTGCTCATCAGCTTCAGCTTTACCGGGGCGAGGGTAAGGTTTTTCATCACCGTCAGGTGAGGGAAGAGGTTGAAGTGCTGGAACACCATTCCCATCTGGCGGCGCACCTTGTTTATGTCCACGCCCGGGTCGGTCACGGTCGTCCCATCAAAGGTTATACTGCCATCGGTGGGCGTTTCGAGCATGTTCAGGCAGCGCAGGAAGGTGGACTTGCCCGAGCCGCTGGGTCCGATTATGACCACCTTCTCGCCGGGCGAGATATGCTCGGAGATGTTGTCGAGCACGAGGTGGTCGCCGAAGTATTTGGTGAGATTCTTAACGTCTATCACTTTTGCGAAGCCTCCTCTCGAGTTTTCCGAGCGGCGAGGTGAGTGTCATGAGCGTCGCAGGAGACATCGGGGAGGCGCCGAGCAGCGGGAAGAACGCCTGGAAGGTGCGTCCCTGGATTATCGTGGCACCCTTGGTTATGTCGGTCAGTCCGATGAACGTGCAGACCGAGGTCTCCTTCAGCAGCGTGATAAGCTCGTTGCCGAGGGCGGGGAGGATGCTCTTTATCGCCTGCGGCACGACGATGTGCTGCATGGTGGATATGTACCCCAGACCGAGCGAGCGTCCGGCTTCGGTCTGACCGATGTCCACGCCCATTATGCCGCCGCGCACAATCTCGGCGACGTACGCGCCCGAGTTTATGCCGAAGGACAGTATCGCCGCGAGCATCGTGTTGCGCGACGAGCCGAAGATGATGAAGTACATGATGAGCAGCTGTATCGCGACCGGCGTTCCGCGTATCACGGTGAGGTATATCTTGCAGATCTTGTTGAAGAATCGCAGCAGGAAGTTGCCGAAGCCGCGCTTTTTGCCGATCGTGTCGGCGGTGGAGCGCACTACCGCGACGATGATTCCGAGCGCAACGCCGAGAATGAGCGCGAATATCGTGACGAGCAGCGTGTTTTTCAGTCCGCCGACCATGTACTGCCAGCGGTCGCCGTCGATAAACGCGAATTTGAAGCTTTCGGCGAAGCTCTGCGCGGCACCGACTATCCAGTCCCTGATGCCCGCAAACCAGTCGCCTATCGAGAGATAAAGCAAGTCTTTCACTCCTAATCGGTATTCAGAACAAACGCGGGGACGACAGAGCGCCCCCGCACCGTTTGTTTAGTATTTTGAATTAGTCGGCAGAGATGTAAGTCGCAACGATGTTCGCTATCGTGCCGTCGTCGGTCAGCTCCTTGAGGGCGTTGTTCACCTTCTCGAGCAGGTCGGTGTTCTCCTTGGCGATGGCTATCGCGTAGTCCTCAACGGCGTACTCGGTGTCGAGGATCTTCAGACCGTCGTTGGCGGCGACGAAGCTCTTCGCCGGCTCGTTGTCCATGATTATCGCGTCGAGCTTGCCGGTGGTGAGAGCGGAGACGGCGTCGGCATAGCGCGCGAAACGCTGGATGCTCTCATCGCCGTAGTCGTCGGTGGCGTAGATGTCGCCGGTGGTGTTCTGCTGAACGCCTATCTGCTTGCCCTCGAGGTCGTCGAGCGTTGCGACCGAGCTGCCCTCGGTGACGAGAACGACCTGCACGCCGGTGGCGTAGCTGTTCGAGAAGTTGACGCTCTGCTTGCGCTCCTCGGTGACGGTCATGCCCGCCATCGCAATGTCAGCCTTGCCGGTCTGAACGGCGGTTATCGTCGAGTCAAAGTCCATGTCGTCGATCACAAGCTCCATGCCGAGCTTGTTTGCGATGGCTGCGGCGATCTCGGCGTCGATGCCGACGATCTTTTCGCCCTCGTAGAACTCGTACGGCGGGAAGCCTGCCTCGGTCGCCATGGTGAGCGTGCCGTTCGTGGTAGCGGCGCTGGGGTTGGCGGACGGAGTGCCCTCGTTGTCCGAGCAGCCTGCGAACAGAGCAACGGCAAGCATTACTGCCAGCGCAAGGCTAAGTATCTTTGCATATTTTTTCATGATGGTGATTCCTCCAAAATCTTGATTTGCCGAACTGTGGCTTTATTATATCGCGGGCTGAATGAATTTTCAATCGGCAAGATGCACAGACATAGAGGATTTTTATGCGGAGGAGTGAGTAAAGTGCCCTAAAAAATGAATACTCATACGAATATTCGCATGAGTATTCATTCCATTATTCAATTCATTCAAATCATACACGCTCGGACAGCTTGCGCGCTGTCTCGACGTCGCTGCTGTTCGGCTCGCCGGTGGAGTAGCGCACGCGGTTGTATATCTCCACGAAATCCGTGCCGTAGCTTCCCGCCGCGCGCTCGAGGTCGTGGGACAGCTCGTTCGGGGTGCGGGGACGCAGCGCCTGACGATCCTTTCGCAGGAACTCGCGCATGGCAAAGCGCACCTTTGCGCTGTCGGTGGGCATATCGCCGAACTTAGCTCTCCGAGTGAATCGCGAGCGCATACGGGTGAGCAGTCCGTCCCGCTTTTCCCGCTCGCCGTCAAGATCCTCAGTCTCGTCGATGTAGTCCTCGCCCTGCTGCGCGAATCGACCGAGCAGCTTGTCGAGCAGCGAGCCGAAGTTCGTGCCGAGCAGCTTGCGTATCAGCTTGTACAGCACAAAGCAGAGCGCCACGAGTATTCCGCCGACAATTATGAACAGAACCGCGTTCCAGAGGAAATCCTCGAGGGGAGAGGAGACGTGCGGGTCGGCGGTAAGTCCGATGCTCATATCACTGCTGACACCGCCGGCGGCACCGTCGCCTTCGGGCACGCCGTTCACATCGCCCATGAATTGCAGGAAGCCGATAAATTTGTTTACCACCCACACTCCGGCGGCGACGGCTGCGTCCTTGATGGCTTTGACGTTTGCGAGCAGCAGCGCCAGCACAACGAATATGCCTATGATTATCAGATTGTTGCGGCGCATACCCTTGGGAAAACGGACTTTGCCGCCGCTGGGGGCGGTAGCGCTCCGCAGTCCCTCCAGATTGAATACGAAAAGCCCGCTTATCAGCAGCACTATCGCGCAGGTGTTCAGAGCGGCGGAGTAGGCGGTATCGCCACCGAGCGCGAGCGCCACGACATACAGCGCCAGTCCCGCAACGAAATACTTGCCGCTTGCGAGGTTCGACCCCGCAACGTACGGTATGATGTACATGGCAAGTCCGCACCCGAGGCAGAGCAGGAAGAGGAACAGCGTTGACAGGACCGATATGCTTCCGGCAAACGCGATAGACGCGGGCAGCGCGCAGGCGGCGGCTATCACGGCTCCGAGCGACAGAGCCGACTGACGGTCGCGATTTCGCAGCAGCCGTCCCGCGGGGTAGCATATCGCGATGGGGAGCATCCAGAGCACGCCCATCCATGCCGACGCCTCGGGCATCAGCAGCTTCTGCATCGCGACGAGAGCGGGAAAGAGCACCAGCGCGCTCATCGCAGCGTTGAAGATTTCATTAAACAGCTTCCGCTTCTTGGACGGCATCCTGCGCCACCTCCTTTTCGGGGTCTGTGTCGGCGACGATAGGGACAAAGGTGACACTGCACCCGTGTTCCTTCAGCTCCTCGACGCGGTGTCGTATGGCCTCCGAGTCGTAAGCCGAGATGAGCACGATGTCCAGCCCCTCCACGTCCGACGCGACGAGCTTGTCAAGGTATGTGGTAAAGTTGGCGGCGCAGGCTATCTGCAACTTGCACAGCGCCTGCATTATGGTGTCCAGATGCGCGCGCGAGCCGGCAGGCTCTATCTCGATGGTCGATTCGCGCTCGTCGGCGGACTTCCGCCCGTTGCACCACAGACCGCACTCCATGCCACTTTCGAGCGCCCATGTCGCGAGATGCGCGGCGATGCGCACACCCTTTTCGATGAACTCCTGCTGATCCGGCTCCATCGCGCCCCAGAGTATCTCGGCTATCTGGATGTTGAGCAGCACGAGCACCTTCGGCGTGACGGTGAAATCGCGCACCTTTACCTGAAGCTTGCCGGTGCGGGCGGTCGCGGTCCAGTGTATGTCCTTCTGCGAATCGCCGGGCAGATAGTCGCGGATGCCGCTCACGAGTATCGGGTCGGGCATTATCCAGCGCCGCATGGCGATATCGCCCTGCCATTTCAGCGACTCGGGCGACTCCTGAGGGTCGATCGGGCGGGGGTAGACGAACAGCTCGCTGTTGCCCTCGACCTCCTTGGAGCGGCTGAGCAGGCCGAACAGATCGCCGGAGGTCAGCGCCGCGCGGTCGAGAACATAGTAGCCGCGGTGCAGGCAGGTGATGTCGTGGCGGCGGCGTATGCGCTTGTATCCGCGCAGGAAGAACGCGCTGCGGTGGAACTGTTCGTGCAGCACGTCGTAGTCCTGTTCTCTGCCAAAGCGTATGTGAGGGGATATGCGGCTTTCGACGCGCAGCCAGGGGATGGGGAGCGACTTGCGGTTTTCAAGCACCTCGACCATCTCGTTTTTGTCGCCCTCATACACGGTGTTCTTTGCCCAGTATCGGCGGTACTCGACCTTGCGAAGCCCGACGATGTGAAAGAACTCCATCTGTATGATAACGAGCGCGCCTACAATGATTATGAACCAGACGATGCCCATTTTACGCCTCGATCTTGCCGGTGATCGACGGATCCTCGGTCGGCGCGGGCAGCGTGTTCAGTATCTCCTCGATGCGCTCGTGAGCCTTTGCGGCGCCGAGCGACGCGCCTCCGCGCATGATCATGCGGTGGCAGAAGACGTGCGGCGCGAGCATCTTCACGTCGTCCGGAAGGACGTAGCTGCGACCCTCGATTGCCGCCGCGACCTGCGCTATGCGCAGCATTGCAAGTATGCCGCGCGGGCTTACGCCGAGCGACACCTCCTGACCCTTGCGGGTCTCGGACGCGATCTTTGCGATATACTCGCGCACCGGCGGCGCGACATATACCTTCGAGAAGCTGTGCTGCGCGTCGAGTATCTCGGCGCAGCTCGCGACGGGCGCTATCTCCTCAAGCGGGCTTGCCTCGATGAAGCGATCTATGAGCTTCACCGCGTCCTCGCCCTCGGGGTATCCCATGGACAGTTTGACGAGGAATCGGTCGAGCTGCGCCTCGGGAAGCGGGAAGGTGCCCTGTATCTCCACAGGATTCTGCGTCGCGATGACAAAGAACGGCGCGGGAAGCGCACGGGTCACACCGTCGGAGGTTATCTGACGCTCCTCCATGCACTCGAGCAGAGCCGACTGCGTGCGCGGCGTGGCGCGGTTTATCTCGTCGGCGAGCAGGATGTTCGCGAACGCGGGGCCTTCCTTGAACTCGAACTTCAGCTCCTGCTGGTTGAATATGTTCGTGCCGGTCACGTCGCTCGGCAGCAGGTCGGGGGTGAACTGGACGCGCTTGAAGTCGCCGCTTATCGACTTTGCGAGACTCTTCGCGAGCACGGTCTTTCCCGTGCCGGGCACATCCTCGAGCAGGACGTGTCCTCCGGCGAGAATGGTCGTGACGACCAGCTTTATCACGTCGTCCTTGCCGACTATGACCTTAGATATGTTCTGCGATATGCGTTTTGCCAGCTCTGTGATGCCTGAGATCTCCATACGGTCACCTTCCTTATACAAGTTTGATAGAAGTCGTAAAAATTATATCACTTTTCTTGTGCAGTTTCAAGAGCATAATTGTGTCCTGTGTCTCTTGCCAATTCGACACGGGTGTGCTAAAATATTCCGTGGTTCATGTACAAATGGATTTGTCAGGAGGACACGGACGGATATATGTCGGACAACACAAAGTTCTATCTGGTCGAGAAAAGCGCGCTGCCGCCGGTCATCGTCAAGGTGGCGGAGGCGATAAAGAGCATGGAGACGGGGCACGCCGCGACGATAGCGGACGCGGTAAAGGCGGTCGGCATAAGCCGCAGCGCGTTTTATAAGTACCGTGACTCGGTGCGCCCGTTCTTTGACAAGACCGCAAGCGAGATGCTGACGATGCACCTGGTGCTGGAGGACGCTCCGGGAATGCTCTCGTCCATCCTCTCGGTGCTTGCGGACAAGGGCGCGAATGTCCTGACGATAAATCAGTCGATACCGATAAGCGGCATCGCGTCGGTCACGGTCTCGGTCACGCTCGGCGAGGACGGAAGTCCGGTCGGCGAGCTTGTCGATTCGGTGCGCGCGGTAAACGGAGTGACAAAGCTGGAGATAGTCGCGGGATAACGGAGGTACACGATGATAGGAGTGGCGATACTCGGAATGGGAGTTGTCGGCTCGGGTGTGTACGATACGTTGAAGTTGAACCGCGAGCTGATAGCCAAACGGGCTATGGACGAGCTGGAAGTCTCGGCGATACTCGACCTGCGCGATTTTGCGGGCGAGGAGTTCGAGAGCCTTGTCACGCACGATTTTTCGGATATAGAGCACAACGACTCGATACGCGTCGTGGTCGAGGCCATGGGCGGTATCAAGCCCGCGTATGAGTACACAAAGCGTGCGCTTGAGGCGGGTAAGCACGTCGTCACATCAAACAAGGAGCTCGTGTCGCGGTTTGGCACCGAGCTTATGCGCGTAGCAGAGCAGCACTGCGTCAACTATATGTTCGAGGCATCGGTGGGCGGCGGCGCGCCGATAATACGTCCGCTCGTGCAGTGTATGTCCGCAAACGAGATAGAGGAGATATGCGGCATACTCAACGGCACTACAAACTTTTCGCTTACCGAGATGATAACCAAGAACGTGAGCCTCGCGGATGCGATAAAGGAGGCACAGCGGCTGGGATACGCCGAGCGCGACCCGTCGGCTGACGTCGAGGGTCTGGACGCGGCGCGCAAGATATGTATACTCGCGAATCTCGCCTGCGGCAGCGACATAGGCGTGGAGAGCGTGCGCTGCGAGGGGATAAACGGTGTGTATCTGGAGGATGTCAGGAACGCTTCAAACGCCGGATACGCGATAAAGCTGCTTGGCCGCTACGTTCGCCTGAGCGACAGGGAGGTCTGCGCGTATGTCGCGCCGCATCTCGTTTCCAAGTCGAAGATGCTCGGCAGAGTGGACGGCGTGCTCGGCGGCGTGACGATACGCGGCAACGTGGTCGGCGAGATATCGGTCGTCGGCGCGGGAGCGGGCAAGATGCCGACCGCGTCGGCGGTGGTGGCGGATGTCATCGACGCTTCACGCCATGTGGATAAGACGAAGAATCGCGGGCTGTGGGAAGGCCATGTCGTCAAAAACCTTCCGCCAAGCGCGCTCGGAGGTCGAATGTATATCCGCGCGGACGGCCCGCTCGATCTCGCGCATAGGATATTCGGAGGGGCGGAGAGGATAGCGGAGGACGCGTTCATCACACCGAACCTCGCCGCGGGAGAGCTTGCGGACAGGATGGCGGAGTACCGAAACGCGACAACCGTCCGTTCCGCCTTCCGCGTGATAGAAGGAGAGGTGGAGCGATGATACGGGTGAGCGTGCCCGCGACCAGCGCGAATATGGGCAGCGGCTTTGACTGCATGGGTATCGCGCTGACGATACGAAACACGGTCGAGATGGACTTCTGCGACCGCATCGACATAACGAACGCAAACGGTCTTGATCTGCCGAAGAACGAGGAAAATCTGATATACAGCTGCGCAAAGCACGTCTTTGACATAGCAGGCAAGCGGATGGACGGGCTGAAGATAGTCGAACACTGCAACATCCCGATGACGCGCGGGCTTGGCAGCTCGTCGGCGTGTACCGTTGCCGGACTG
This sequence comes from uncultured Oscillospiraceae bacterium, assembly GCA_964493515.1. Taxonomy (GTDB): domain Bacteria; phylum Bacillota; class Clostridia; order Oscillospirales; family JAAYOS01; genus CANRIN01. The sequence goes on from CAZBNJ010000019.1 coordinate 11,654, forward strand.
TGCGGAGCGAACGCGCTGCTCGGTGATCCGCTGGACGAGGAGGCGATAATCAACCTCGCGGCGATAATCGAGGGACATCCCGACAACTCAACGCCGGCGATACGCGGAGGATTTGTCGCGGCGATGCTGGAGAACGGACGCGTATGGCAGGTACGCGTGCCGATAAGCGGACGGCTGCGCTTCTGCGCGTTTATTCCCGAGTTTGAGCTAAAGACCGAGAAAGCGCGCGCGGCACTTCCAAAGGAGGTCACAATGCGCGACGCCGTGTTCAATCTGAGCAGGGCGGCGCTGCTTGCAGGCTCGCTTGTTGCGGGCGAGCTGCATAATATAGGTGTGGCGACAGACGACCGCCTGCACCAGCCCTATCGGTTCGATATGATACCGGGGGGCAGGGAGGTCGCCGCGCGGGCACGGGAGCTTGGAGCGCTCGGCTCGTTTATAAGCGGAGCAGGCCCGACGATAATGGCGGTGGTCGACCGCGCGAGCCTCGACTTTGAAAAGCGTGTACGCGAGCGCTTCTCGGAGGAATTCCCGAATTGGCGCGTGCAGATGCTGGATTGCGACGAGGAGGGAGTACACATCGAGCGGATATAGCCCGACAATTTTGGCTTTGATTTGGAGGTTAGATAATGGCACTTATCGTACAGAAATTCGGCGGCAGCTCGGTGCGGGACGCGGATCGCATCCGAAATGTCGCTCGCATAATCACCGATACATACTCTGCGGGAAACGAGGTCGTAGTCGTCCTCTCCGCGCAGGGTGATACGACCGACGACCTTATCGACAAGGCGCACGAGCTGAACGCCGATCCGTCCAAGCGCGAGATGGATATGCTGCTCGCGACCGGTGAGCAGATATCGGTGGCGCTCTGCGCGATGGCGATAGAGAAGATGGGATTTCCCGTTGTGTCGCTGAACGCGTGGCAGGTCGGCATAAGCACCGACTCGAACTACTCAAACGCGCGGATAAAGGAGATAAGCGAGGACAGGCTGCGCGCCGAGCTTGACCGCAAGAACATCGTCATCGTGACCGGATTCCAGGGCGTCAATCGCTTCTACGACATCACGACGCTCGGACGCGGAGGCTCGGACACGTCGGCGGTCGCGCTTGCGGCGAGGCTCAAGGCGGATCTCTGCCAGATATACACCGATGTGGACGGCGTGTACACCGCCGACCCACGCGTGGTAAAGAACGCGCAGAAGCTCGACGAGATAACGTTCGACGAGATGCTCGAACTCGCAAGCGGCGGCGCTCAGGTACTGCACAACCGCTCGGTCGAGATGGCAAAGCGGTTCGGCATACAGCTTGAAGTCCTGTCCAGTCTCGATCCCAAACCCGGAACAATAGTCAAGGAGGTAGTGAAGAAAGTGGAAAGTACAGCAATCAGCGGAGTCGCGAAGGACGACAACGTAGCGTGCATATCGCTCATACATCTGACCGATAAGCCGGGCGTGGCTTATCGAATTTTCTCGCTTCTCGCGCAGAAGAAGATAAACGTAGACATCATACTCCAGTCGATAGGACGCGACAGCACAAAGGACATCGCGTTTACCGTGTCCAAGGACATGGCGGAGCAGGCAATGCAGATACTCGAGGAGCACCGCGAGGAGCTGGACTTTGTCGGCATGGACTGCGACGAGAAGGTCGCAAAGCTGTCGATAGTCGGCTCGGGCATGATAAACAACCCGGGTATAGCGTCGTCGATGTTCGAGGCGCTTTACAGCGTGGGCGTGAACATCCGCATGATATCCACGAGCGAGATAAAAGTGTCGGTGCTCATCGACCTTGCGGACGCCGAGATAGCGATGAATGCGGTACACGACAAGTTCTTCCGCGCCAAGCGATAATTAAAGCGCAGAGAAAAACACCGAGCGGCTGCTCGGTGTTTTTGTTATGCTATTTAATCAGTTCTTTGAGAGGGAGAAGGTTATATCCACGGTGCCGTCGCCCAGTCGCGCCTTCAGGTCGGTCACATCGCGTATCTTTCCGAGACGCGTGAAATCCCATGTGTTCGTGTCGTAGTAGATGGTTATGCTGCTACCAAGGTAGAGTATCACGTCGCCCGGTTCGGTAACGATGTGCTCGTCGTTTCGTGGAAGGGTGGTGCCCAGCGAGCCGACCTTTTCAAAGTTGCCGTAGTCGCTCATGCTAATCGTCAGCGGCCCGCTTTTTAGCAGCTCACGGAACGCGTCGGCTGATGAGTTTGCCGCAAAGTCGGCCTCAAAAGTGTTGCTTCCCGCAGTGATGTAGAACACGCTCTGCGCCTCCGTTTCGCTTGTGGTATCGGGCAGATCCAGACCGCTAACCCAATCGGAGACGGTCGACGCGGACGCGCCTCCGGCAAAGCGCCTGCCGGTAATCCAATCTGCGCCGACGGCAATGTCCTTTATGCCGCTGTCGTTGTACGGACTGCTGCCGGAGGTGCAGAACGGTATCACCGTCTTGCCCGAGAAGTCGTAGCTTTCGATAAACGTGTAGATTATTCTCGGAGCGCGTCCCCACCATATCGGATAGCCGATGAAAACCGTGTCGTACTGCTCAAACCCGCTCACGCTGTCGCTGATGGCGGGACGGGCGGTGTCGTCGTTCTGCTCGCGGTTTGCGCGGCAATCGGTGTTGTAGTTCAGGTCGGCTGCGGTGTACGGCACTGACGGTGTTATCTCGTAGAGGTCGGCTCGGTCGCCGAGTGCCGTCGCGATGTGCTGAGCAATTCCCGCGGTGTTGCTGGTGCAGGAGAAGTAAGCGACCAGTACGCGGCCGCTCTCGGACGGCGCGGGCACAGGCGTAGCGCTGGGCGCGGGTGCAGGGGGTTGTGCCGTGCCGCCGGAGGGTCGGTTGTCCGCTTCGGGAGCGGAGGTGGGCTCGGACGTGGGATCTGTTGCTTCGGCAGGGGACTGAGCTGCGTCGTTTGCGAGCATTGACGCGACCTCGGCGCGGACAGCCAAGCCCTGCGGGTCAAAGATGTTGTCGCCCTTACCGCTCATTATGCCGTGCTCGCGTGCCCACGCGACGGCTGTGACGGCATAGGGAAGGATGCTTTCGCTGTCGGCAAAGCCGCCGTCGCCCTCCTCCTCAGGACTGCCGGACAGTCGCCAGAAGATGGTGGCAAGCTGCTCGCGTGTGACCGGATCGTTCGTGCCGAACAGGCCGTCGCCGTAGCCGTTTATCACGCCCTGCTGTACCGCCCACAGAACGGCGGACGAGTACCACTGGCCGTCAAGCGTGTCGGTAAATCCGTCGTCGCCATCGACCTCGGGCTTATCGGCTCTGCGATAGAGTGCGGTGGCGAGCATCGCGCGGGTTATGCTGCCGTTCGGGTCGAATCGTCCGTCGCCGACGCCGTCCATAAGACCGTTTTCGCGGCAATAGCGAACCGCGTCGCAGAACCAGTCGTCGGCGGATACGTCGGAAAAACCGGTGTCTTCGGCGGCACACGCCGTGACCGCCAACGTGAACAGCATAACTGCCGCAAGCAGCAATGCGCCTATCTGTTTGAAATTCTTCATTTGTCGTCGCTCCTTTGGTGGTTGTGCGGGTATCCCGTATGAGATTATACCGCAGGGGAGCGTTTTCTGGCAAATACCTGTTTTCTATAACGATTTATGCCTGAGGAGCATAGAACTTGTGTGCCGTCAAAGCGAGGGAAGGTGAAAAAACGAGCCACGGGTCTGTACAACCTGCGGCTCGCTGGGCTTTTGATGCGACGATTAATGCTTTTACAACTCCTCCGAGAAGAAATCGCTATCAACTTTCTTCACTTCATAGGTGTGCTCTATTGAAACGCCGACATTGTGTTTTATCATCAACTTTGTTAAAGCCAGTCCATCGACTAAAACTACTTTTGCTCCAAGCAGATTGTTTGCATACTGGATTGCCCCATTGGAGAACTTTGCAGTCGTGATAAAGAGTCCCTTCTGCGCCTGTTGACCCTGAAGCGCTCCAACAAATTTCTGAATCTCCGGAGTGCCGACCGTTTGGTCAGTTGCCCACTGTTTTGCCTGAATATAAATGCTACTGAATCCAAGTTGGTCTTCTTTTATTATGCCATCTATCCCACCATCGTTGGATTGTTTGGTAACCTTACCTGCATTATCTATACCGCTGCCATATCCCATATGAAGCAGCAAACTTACAACTAGTTTTTCAAACTCTGTTGGCGACAATCTCATCACTTCATCCATGAGTTGGCTTGCCAATGCGGCTTCTATTTGCTTAAAAGCAGCATCCAAAACTTCTGTGGGAGATTCATCTTTTTCCTCATCAACGAAACCTGTGGCATCGGAAGTCATGATATTGCGAAACTCTTGGAACTTTTCTGATTTCTCTAAATACTTTAAATTAATTTCTTTGCCAGAAGCTAAAGCTGCCTTTCCTGCATCGGTTATGCGATATTTGCCTCTTGAAGGAATTTCGATAAGACCGGCTTTATCTAAATAAAATTTTGCCCATCCGACGCGGTTGTCAAATGTACTTTGTCTTCCGCTTGGAAGCATTTCCGAAAGGTCTTTTTCTGAAAGCTGCATATCGGATGCAAGTATTTGTCTTACTTCTTTCGCAGTATGCAACGCCCCATCTCCAATTGCACGCAGGAAACCCTCAAATAATTCAAAAAACTTCGGAACTGCCATTTATTAACCTCCTAATCTTTCTATTTCTCAGCCTCGCGCGTCGATTTGTAGCTTGCGAGGTTGTCCAGATACTTCGCATGATATGCCGCGAAGTTCTCCTGATAGTCGCTGGTCTTGCCCTTATGTATCGCGCGGAGGTAGTCGTGGAAGTCGAACTCGTGGCTGCGGTCGACGGATGCCTGCGCGTGCTGTACTATCGCGACGGCGATGGTCGAGCAGTGGTCGCTGATACGCTCCAGGTTGGTTATAAGCTCGAGGAAGAGCGTGCCGCTTATGACGGTGCACTCGCCGGCTTTCAGACGCTCGATGTGCGCGTTTTTCAGGTTGTCACGCAGCAGATCGACCACCTGCTCGAGCGGCTCGACCTTCAGCGCGAGCTGCGCGTCCTTGGTGCGGTAGCTGTGCAGCGTGATGTGGAGTATCTCGTCGATGGCGTCGAGTATCGCCTGACACTCGCGCTTTGCCGACGGTGTGAACTCGACGGAGTTGTCCTTCATCTGTTCGGCGACCTCGACGAGGTTTATTACATAGTCGCCGATACGCTCCCAGTCGCCAACGGCGTGGAGGATGTCGTTTACCCGTGTGTTCTCCGTAAAGGATACGCTGCGGTTGGTCAGCGACACGAGATAGTCGTCGACGCGGACCTCGTTTTTGTCTATCACGTCCTCACGCTCGTTTATCGTAGCGGCGCGCTTCGGGTCATAGCCGACCGACAGCAGCTCGACCGCGTCGGCAAAGTTTTGCAGCGCGAGCGTTCCCATCTGCACGACGACCTCGTCCGCCTTGTCCAGCGCGAGCGAAGGGGAGGAGAGGAAGCGCTTGTCGAGTATGCTGACCTCGATCTCTTTTGCGGAGGGCTTGTCCTTTATGGTTATGGTCGCGAGCTTGAGCAGCAGCTTGTTGAACGGCAGCAGCAGCACGGTGCCGAACGCGTTGAAGGCGAGGTGGAACAGCGCGATATCGATGCGGTTCATCGACGCGTCCCAGAAGGGAAGCCCGACAAACGCCTGGACCCCGTACAGCAGCGCGAGGAACACGACCGTGCCGATTATGTTGAAGTAGAGGTGTATCATCGCGGCGCGGCGCGCGTTTTTGCTCGCTCCGACGGCGCTCAGCAGCGCGGTGACGCAGGTGCCGATGTTCTGTCCGAGAATTATCGGGGCCGCCATGTTAAAGCGTATCGCGCCGGTGGAGGTGAGCGCCTGGAGTATGCCTATCGACGCCGACGAGCTTTGCAGCACGGCGGTGATGAACATGCCCACAAACACGCCGAGCACCGGATTTGAGACCGCGGTGAGCATATTGATAAACACCGGGCTGTCCTTGATGCCCGAACCGGACACGGTCTGTTCCATCGTGACCATGCCGAAGAAGAGGATGCCGAGACCCATGAGTATCTGACCGAGATCGTGCTTGCGTCCCGACTTGTACACCATGTACAGTATCACGCCGGCTATGCAGATAAGCGGCGCGAGCGAGGAGGGGTTGAGCAGCTGCAGCGCAAGGCTCTTGCCGTTGATGTCGCCGAGCGCGAGGATGAAGGAGGTTGCCGTAGTGCCGATGTTTGCGCCGAATATTACGCCCACTGCCTGACCTAACCGCATGATGCCGGCGTTGACGAATCCGACCACCATGACGGTGGTTGCGGCGGAGCTTTGTATGACCGCAGTGACGCCCGCTCCGACCAGCACGCCCATAAGCAGCTTGCCGGTGAGTCGTTCGAGTATCGCCTCCATGCGTCCGCTGGACAGCTTCTCCAGTCCGTTGCCCATTATGGTCATTCCGAACAGGAAGAAGGCAATGCCTCCGCAGAGCGAGATCACTTCGAGTATCCCAAACAAATCGACACCTCCCCGAAAAAAGTCGCAATCTTCTACAACTACCATTATATCGTATATCCCGCCACAGTCAAACATAATTTTCCCAAAATCAAATTTTCGTGCATTTCAACTAATACCGCGCATATGCCGAGCTGTATGCGCATGATGTATATATTTAAATAGGAGAAAAGCAAATTATGGCTTGACAATCACGGTGACCTTTGATATATTCTAAATTGGTTGGATTTGGAGCTTACATAAAGATCCGACCGAACAAGTATTTCAATACGCCTACGGGCGAAGGAAAGGAATGTAGGTTTATGGATAGTTGGCTGATACTAATGGTTGTGGCCGCGGTCCTCGCCCTTGCATTCGCCATGTTCAACTTCGCGAAAGTGAAGAAGATGGACGAAGGTACGGACAGGATGAAGCAGATCGCCTCGGCTATCCGCGTCGGCGCAAACGCGTTCATCCGCTACGAGTACAAGATCCTTGTGATCGTTGTGCTTATCGTTGCGGTGTGCCTGTGGCTTGCGCTTGAGTGGTATGTCGCGGTGGCGCTGCTTGTCGGCTCGGTGATGAGCGCCTGCGCGGGTTGGATCGGAATGAAGATCGCGACCTACGCAAACGTTCGCGTCACCAACGAGGCGCGCACCACGAAGAACCTGGGCAAGACGCTCAAGGTCGCGTTCCGCGGCGGCAGCGTCATGGGTCTGTGCGTGGGCGGTTTCGCTCTGCTCGGACTGTTCCTCATGTACATAATTTTCGGTGTCGGACTCGGCTGGCTTGAAATCACCAATGCGTCGAAGTCTTGGCTGACTAACATCGACATGCTGCCCTTCCCGAACCTCATCACCGGCTATGCGCTCGGCTGCTCGCTGGTGGCGATGTTCAACCGTGTCGGCGGCGGTATCTACACCAAGGCTGCGGACATGGGCGCCGACCTGGTCGGCAAGACCGAGGCGCACATCCCGGAGGACGACCCGCGTAACCCGGCGACTATCGCCGACAACGTGGGCGACAACGTCGGCGACGTTGCGGGACTTGGCTCCGACCTGCTCGAGAGCTATGTCGCGTCGATCGTATCGGCGGTCGTTCTTGCGTATAACCTCGTGCTCGCGGGTGCGGATATAGCTCCCGAGCTGCTCACCAAGCTCTATCTGTTCCCGGTCGCGTTTGCAGGTATCGGACTTATCGCCTGCTGCCTGGGCATCGCCTGGCTGCTGATTAAGAACCTCAGCAACACCAAGAACGTCCACGGTATGCTCAACGGCGCGACATGGATAGCTGCGGGAATCACGATAGTCGGCGGCTTTGTAGCGTCCAAGTTCCTGTTCGACGGCATGGATGTCGGCGGCCTCGGCGTCACCTTCAAGGCGGGCTTCCTCTCGCCGTGGATCGCGGCGACGATAGGCGTCGTTGCGGGCGTGGTCATCGGCGTTATAGCCGAGTTCTACACCAGCGCCGACTATAACCCGACCAAGCGTCTGGCAGCCGCCTCCGAGGAGGGCTCGGCGCTGACCATCACCAGCGGTCTCGCGCTTGGTATGCGCTCCTGCATGATGCCCTGCATCATCCTCGGCGCGGGCATAATCACCGCTTACTACATCTCCGGCCTGTACGGCGTCGCGATGAGCGCGATGGGCATGCTCAGCTTCGTCACCGCCACCGTCTCGGTCGACACCTACGGCCCGATCTCGGATAACGCCGGCGGTATCGCGGAGATGAGCCACCTCGAGCCGGAAGTCCGCGAGATAACCGACACGCTCGACTCGGTCGGCAACACCACCGCGGCTATCGGCAAGGGATTTGCCATCGGCTCGGGCGCGCTTGCGGCTCTGTCACTGATGATAAGCTATATGTACTCCTACGGCGGTAGCGCGAACATCGACGCGAACACCCTCGTTCCGATACTCAACATAACCAACCCGATGACGCTTGCCGGCGCGATAGTCGGCGGCGCGCTCCCGTTCCTCTTCTCGGGCATCCTTATCGACGCGGTCGCGAAGGCTGCGCGTAAGATGGTCGACGAGGTCCGCCGTCAGTTCCAGACCATCCCCGGCATCCTTGAGGGAACCGCCGATCCGGATTATAAGACCTGCATTGAGATCTCGTCGAAGGGCGCCATCTCCGAGATGAAGTTCCCGGCGATACTCGCGGTCATCATCCCGGTCCTCTGCGGCTTCCTGTTCGGACCTGAGTTTGTCGGCGGCGTGCTCATCGGCTCGACCGTGTGCGCTATCATGATAGCGATATTCACCGGAAACGCCGGCGGTGCGTGGGACAACGGCAAGAAGTACATCGAGCAGGGCGGCATCGAGGGCGCGAGCAAGGGTTCGCCCACGCATGACGCCGCAGTCGTCGGCGACACGGTTGGCGATCCGCTCAAGGACACCGTCGGCCCGTGCATGGACATCTTCATCAAGATCATGTCCACCGTCTCGCTTATCGCCGTCGCGGTGTTCAGCCAGTATCACCTGTTTGGATAAGCGATAAAAACGATAGAAAGAAGCACAACCGCCTTTGGTTGTGCTTCTTTTTTTCGGGAAAGAATATATTGGACTGAAGGAGGAATGAACCATGTGTACAGCCGCAACCTATAAGACAAAATGCTTCTATTTCGGGCGCACGCTCGACTATGAACAGAGCTACGGCGAGTATGTGGCGGTAACGCCGCGAAACTATCCGTTCAAGCTGCGTGCGGCGGGGGATATGCCTAACCACTACGCGATGATAGGCATGGCCCACGTCGTGGACGGATACCCGCTCTACTACGAAGCCGCAAACGAGAAGGGACTGTGTATGGCGGGACTGAACTTCGTCGGCAACGCCTGCTACTCAAAGCCGGTTGAGGGCAAGGATAACGTAGCGTCCTTCGAGTTTATTCCCTGGATACTCGGAAAATGCGCGACGATAGCCGAGGCGAGGACGCTGCTCGATCGCACCAACGTGACCGACGAACGCTTCAACGATAGGCTTCCGTCGGCGGAGCTGCACTGGATGATATCGGACAGGAGCGGCTCGCTTGTGGTCGAGTGCATGGCGGACGGGATGCACATATACGACGCTCCGATAGGCGTGATGACGAACAATCCGCCGTTCAACGTGCAGATGTTTGCGCTGAACAACTACATGGCGCTCACCACGGGAAATCCGACAAACAACTTCTGCAAGTCGCTGAATCTGTCCTGTTACAGCCGGGGCATGGGTGCGCTCGGACTGCCCGGAGACCTGTCCTCGATGTCGCGCTTTGCCCGCGCCGCGTTCGTAAAGGCAAACTCGGTATCGGGGGACGGCGAGACCGAGAGCGTAAGCCAGTTTTTCCACATCCTCGGTTCGGTCGACCAGCAGCGCGGATGCTGTCGGCTGGAGGGCGGCGAATATGAGATAACGATATACACCTGCTGCATAAACGCGGACAGGGGGATATTCTACTACACCAGCTACGACAACAGTCAGATATCGGCGGTCGACATGAACAGGGAGGATCTGAACGGCAGGTCGGTCGCGGCTTATCCGATGCTGACCGAGGGCCGGATAGCGTGGCAAAACTGAAATTTGCAGTTGAAAATCGCTTCGTCGCGCGCTATAATTAAGACAACAATAACCGTGACAGAGCGGAAAACGTGGAGGTAGAAAATGAAGCTTGGAATTATTGCTCGTCCCGAGGTGAGCAGCCTCGACTACGCAAAGTCGCTCGGACTTGAATTTGTCGAGTTCGACGTCAACTGCGCGCCCGAATTCATGCTGAAGGATCGCCCGGAGGCGGGAAAGAACGGTGAGCTGCTGCTTGCCCGCGCCGACGAGTTCAACGCCGCGAAAGCAAAGACCGGCGTTGAGGTGGGCGCTGTCGGACGTTGGGCCAGCAAGGTGATCGACGCCGACGGCAAGATAATTGAAAGGGAGTTCGAGCAGGTCAAGGCGCTCATCGACTTTGCGAAAAAGACCGGCGCGGGCGCGTATCTGGTCAGCGTTGCCTATGTGCCCGAGCTTAGCTACTACAAGAACATAACCGCCGCGATAAACTACCTGAACAAGGTGGTCGAGTACGCCGGCGACAGCATTAAGGTCGCGACGGTCAACTGCATGATGGGTGGAAACTACATCCGCACGCCCGAGCAGTGGAAGCTCGTCCACAGCGAAGTCCCGGGTCTCGGCATCAAGTATGACCCGAGTCACAGCTTTGTCCACGGCGGGCCGAACGGCGCGTATATGGAGGAGGCGTTCGAGTGGGGCGACAAGTTTGCGTACATCCACATCAAGGGCGTCGTCCAGGGATCGAAGCAGGACGAGGCAAAGGCGTGGAAGTACAGGGACTGGATGCGTCAGTGCCCGGGACTTGACAAGTTCACCCTTCCCGAGCTTGCGGAGGACGGCAAGTATTACGACAACCCGCCCGCAGGACTGGACGCGATAAATTGGCGCGCGTTCATGGCGATACTGTACAAGTACGGATACGACGGGATGCTCAGCATCGAGCCGCACTCGGCGACCTGGCGCGGCGACCTCGGTGACCGTGGTCTGAAGTTCACCATCGACTATATGCGCAGCCTGATGATATAAGGCGGATAAACAGACGAAAAACACCGTGCTTTGCGCGGTGTTTTTTTGTTTTTGCCGCGACCTCGCACCGAAAAACGGTAGTATATATGCAGAAAGGAGGTGGGCGCATGGAGGACGAACGGATAGTCGAGCTGTTCTTCGCGCGTTCGGAGCGGGCCATAGCAGAGATGTCGACAAAGTACGGCGCTTACTGCCGCAGGATAGCCGGAAACATCCTCTCAAGTGCGGAGGACGCGGAGGAGTGCCTAAACGACGCGTATCTTGCGATATGGAACGCCATCCCACCGGCACGCCCGCAGGTACTCCGCACGTTTTTGGGCAGGATAACGCGGAATCTGGCGCTTAAACGGCACCGATTCAACACCGCTGAGCGGCGCGGAGGAGGCGAAGTGGCGCTTGTGCTGGACGAGCTGCGGGAACTGATACCGCAGAGCGATTCGGTCGAGGACAGGGTGGTGGCGGATGAGCTTTCACGCGAGATTGACAGATTTATAGCACTGCTCGGAGACACCGAACGCAGGATGTTTCTGCGCCGATACTGGTATTTTGACTCTATCAAAACAATCGCGGACAGCTGGGGATTTACGCAGAGCAGGGTGAAGTCCGCGCTGCGTCGCACACGCGTAAAACTGCAAAAGCATCTTGAGAAGGAGGGACTTCTGTGAACGTATATGACATACTTGAGGCGATCGGAGCGGTGAACGAACTGTCGATTGAGGATGCGGATTTCATAGTGGCTCGCAAAAAGCGGCATTTCCTGAAAGTCGCGCTCATAGCGGCGGCTGCCGTGCTGCTCTGCGGCTTTGCGGCATATGAGACGGGACTGTTCGACCCGTGGTTTGTGACGCCGTCGCCTGACCCGGTCGAGGCGGTTCGCGGCGCCATTGAGGGACAGCTCGCAAAGGACTACACACTCTCGCTTGAGATATACGAGATAGCGATTGACGACGCCGAGACCGCCCGCGTGATCGAGATGTACGCCGACAGCGACCTCGCGTCGGCACGCGGATGGAGTGTAGACGAGCAGAACTTCATTGCGGTTTACGCGAGATACAGCGTCGAATACGACCACACAAAGACATTCATGAACGACGGCGTGACCGAGCAGTATTTCTATCTCATCCGAGAACCGGACAGCGGGGAGTGGAGCATCGCGGACAACAGCTCACCAAACACGCACTAAACACAAAAAAGAGGAAGCCACTGGCTTCCTCTTTTTCTGTCCCGATGCTTACAGCGCCTTGACGATCTCCTCGGTGTCCGACGCGATGACGAACTCCTCGTCGGTCGGGATGACCAGCACCTTAACGCGCCCGTCGGCTGCGGTTATGTCCACCGTGCCGCGCGTGTTGTTCTTGGCCTCGTCGATCTTGATGCCCATGAACTCAAGTCCCTTGACGGCGTCGCTGCGTATCGACGCGTTGTTCTCGCCGACGCCCGCGGTAAAGACCACGCAGTCCACGCCGCCCATTGCCGCGGCGTACGAGCCGATGTACTTCTTTATCGAGTAGGTGAAGCAGTCAAGCGCGAGCTTCGCACGCTCCGAACCCTGATCGCGCGCGGCGAACAGATCGCGGAAGTCACTGGATATGCCGCTGAGCGCGAGCACGCCCGACTTCTTGTTCAGGATGGTCAGCATCTCGCTTATGTCGGTGATGCCCTCGTTTTTCATCACGAATTCGAGCACGGCGGGGTCGAGGTTGCCCGAGCGGGTGCCCATCGGCAGACCCTCCAGCGGGGTGAGACCCATCGACGTGTCGGCGCACTTGCCGCCGTCGACTGCGGCTATCGACGAGCCGTTGCCGAGGTGGCAGGTGACGATCTTCAGCTCCTCCGGCTTCTTTCCGAGGAACTCTGCGGCCTTTGCCGAGACATAGCGGTGCGACGTGCCGTGGAAGCCGTACTTGCGTATCGCGTACTTCTCGTAGTACTCATAGGGGATGGCGTACATGAACGCGTGGTCGGGCATGGTCTGGTGAAACGCCGTGTCGAACACCGCGACCTGCGGGATGTCGCCCATGGCCTCCTCGCAGGCGAGTATGCCGGTGAGGTTTGCGGGATTGTGGAGAGGTCCGAGCGGGATGCAGCGCTTTATCGCGTCCTTGACCTCCGGCGTGACGAGCACCGAGCCGCTGAACTCAGCGCCGCCGTGCAGCACGCGGTGACCGACAGCGTCGATCTCGCTCATCGAGCTGATGACCGCGGTCGAGCCGGTGGTCATGAGTTCGATGACGCGGCGGATGCCGTCGGCGTGCGACTCCATCGCGAAGTCCTCCTCGTAGGTGTCCTTGCCCGCCGGCGTGTGCTTGACGTGACCGCCGGGGATGCCGATGCGCTCGCACAGACCCTTTGCGAGTATCGCGCCCGATTCGGTGTTGAACAGCTGATACTTTAGCGACGAGCTGCCCGCATTGATAACCAGTATCTTCAAAGTTCTTACTCCCTTCGGACGAAGCTTGCGCTCCGTCGCTTGTTATGTTAGAATATTCCTGCATTATTCTACTACACTTTTTCGCGATTTGCAAGAAGCTAATTCGAGGGTGAAGTACCGAAAGGAGACGACGCATGAAAGTCTATATTTTCGGCGCGAGTGGGTCGGGCACATCCACGCTCGGACGCGAGCTTGGCGGGCGCGGATTTCGATGGCTGGACACCGACGACTTTTTCTGGATGCCCACCGATCCGCCGTACACAACGCCCCGCGACCGCGCCGAGCGCGTGCGGCTGCTGACCGAGCAGCTCCTGAAAGAGGGCGATGTCTGCCAGAGCGGTTCGGTTGGAAGCTCCGAGCCGATGTGGGGTGAGCCGCTGCTCGAACTGTTCGACCTCGCGGTGTTCATCTACACGCCGTCCGAACTTCGCTTGAAAAGACTGGAGATGCGCGAATACGAGTATTTCGGCGACCGTATCCGCGAGGGCGGTGATATGTACAAGGAGCACGTCGAATTTATGGAATGGAACGCGCGGTACGACACCGCCGCCGCGTGGACACAGCGCAGCCTTGCCACCGACGAGGCGGTGATGGCGAAGTACCTGAAATGTCCGATACTTCGGCTGGACGGCACGGCGAATGTCGCTGAAAACGCCAATCTGGTCATTGAAACACTGAAAACACTGGAGAAATAGCATGAGAGCAGTGGGTATCGTGTCCGAATACAATCCGTTCCACGCGGGACACCTCTACCACATAGAGCGCACGCGCGAGCTGTCCGACGGCGCGGCGACAGTCGCGGTGATGAGCGGAAACTTCGTGCAGCGCGGCGAGTTTGCGGCGTTCGACAAGTTTTCGCGCGCCGAGGCTGCGGTGCGGACGGAGGGCGGCGTCGACCTCGTGATAGAGCTGCCGACGGTGTACGCGATAAGCTCCGCCGAGCGGTTCGCGTCCGCAGGCGTGGCACTCATCGACGCGTGCGGCGTGTGCGACGGCATATCCTTCGGCAGCGAGGCAGGGGAGATAGGGCCGCTCATGCGCGCCGCCGAGTTTCTGAACTCGGATGCCTTCGACCGCCGCGTCGCCGAGCTGCTGCCATCGGGCGACAGCTACGCGAGCATCCGACAGCGTGCTGCGGACGAGGCGCTGGGCGACGGCGCATCGGTGCTGCAAACTCCGAACAACACACTCGGCGTAGAGTATCTGCGCGCGATACTGAAGAGCGGCAGCGCGTTGAAGCCGATGACCGTGCGGCGCGAGGGCGCGGAGCATGATCAGTCCCATGCCGACGGCGACTACGCCTCCGCTGCGCACATCCGCGAGATGATGCGCTCTGGCGAGACACATTCGGCGATGAAATTCCTGCCCGAAGGCGCGGCGGCGGTGTTCGTCTGCGAGATGGCGCGCGGCGCGGGACCGGTGTCCACTTCGATGGCGGATACCGCGATGATGTCCGCGCTCAGACGGATGAGCGCCGCCGATTTTGCGCGTCTGCCCGATGTCAGCGAAGGACTGGAGTATCGTCTGGAACGCGTGGTAGCGCAGTCAAAGACGGTCGCCGAGTGCGCCGACGCGGCAAAGACCAAGCGCTACGCACATTCGCGCATCCGACGGATACTTCTTTCGGCGTATCTCGGACTTGACCGCGAGCTTGCGGGGATGAAGCCGCAGTACATCCGCGTGCTCGCCGCAAACGCGAAGGGACGCGAGCTGCTGCACGATATGCGTTCGGCGGCAAAGCTTCCGGTGATAACCAAGCCCGCCGCGATAAACGAGCTCTGCGGCGACGCGCGCCGTATGTTCGAGTTCGAGACGCTCGCGGGCGACCTGTATGCGCTGGCGCGTCCGTCCGCAGAGCTGCACGCGGCAAAGGAGAATATGACGCGATCGCCGGTAATGGTCGGCTGACGGCCGCATAAGATAGGCAGGGAGGTGATATTATGCCCTGTCGAGTGACCGATCTTCGCTGCAAAGAGGTCATAAATATCCGCGACGGAGCGCGGCTTGGCTATATCTCCGATGTGGAGGTGGACGTGGACTGCGGGCAGGTGGTCGCGATCGTGGTGCCCGGATGCGGATTTTCGCTGTTCGGCGGCGACGACTATGTGATACCGTGGGAGAGCATCTGCCGCATAGGAGAGGACATCGTGCTGGTGGATTTCGAGTTCAAACCGCGTCCGCCGAAGGAGAAGAAACGCTGGCTGTAAAATCTTGAGAAAATTTCCTGAAAACGCTTGATTTTCGGAGCGGAATATGTTACGATATCGGAGCGTGCCATGAGCACGACTCAAATCCGCACGCGTTCGTCGGCCAAAGGTCGGTGAAAACCGTTACGGCACAAGCAACGGCGGGCGCGGAGGAAAAACCTTATATGGAGGCAGAAAAATGGCAATCGTATCTATGAAGCAGCTTCTGGAGGCGGGCGTCCACTTCGGACACCAGACCCGTCGCTGGAACCCGAAGATGGCTCAGTACATCTTCACCGAGCGCAACGGCATCTATATCATCGACCTTCAGAAGACGGTCAAGAAGCTGGAGGAGGCGTACTACTTCGTGCGCGACCTCGCGGCTGAGGGCGAGTCGATCCTGTTCGTCGGCACCAAGAAGCAGGCGCAGGAGGCGATAAAGGACGAGGCTGCCCGCGTCGGTATGTACTATGTCAACGCCCGCTGGCTCGGCGGAATGCTCACCAACTTCAAGACCATGCGTCAGCGGGTCGCGCGTCTCAATCAGCTGCACAAGATGCAGGAGGACGGCACTTTCGATATGCTGCCGAAGAAGGAAGTCGCCGGACATCAGCTCGAGATAGAGAAGCTCGAGCGCTATCTGGGCGGCGTCAAGGACATGACCAAGCTGCCCGGCGCGCTGTTCATCGTCGATCCGCGCAAGGAGCGCAACGCCATAGCCGAGGCAAAGAAGCTCGGTATTCCGATAGTCGCTATCGTCGACACCAACTGCGATCCGGATGAGATAGACTATGTCATCCCGGGCAACGACGACGCTATCCGCGCCATAAAGCTCATCTCGCAGACGATGGCTAACGCCGTTGTCGAGGGTCGCCAGGGCGAGGAGGTCACGCTCGACGAGACCGAGGCTCCGGCGGAGGAGACCGAGAGCACCGACGCCGAGTAATTTCGGCTCTGTCTATAAATCTTTGGGAGGAATATAATATGGCATTTACAGCCGCTGATGTTAAGACCCTGCGCGAAATGACCGGCGTGGGCATGATGGACTGCAAGAAGGCGCTTACCGAGTCGAACGGAGACATGGAGGCCGCCGTCGTATATCTGCGCGAGAAGGGACTCGCCGCAGCAGAGAAGAAGGCCGGACGTATCGCCGCCGAGGGTGTCGTCTACGCCAACGTCTATCCGAACGGCGTGGGCGTGGTCGTCGAGGTCAACAGCGAGACCGACTTCGTTGCGAAGAACGAGGCTTTCCAGAAGTTCGTTGCCGACGTTGCGTCGGTCATAGCCGAGAAGAACCCCGCCGACGTGGACGCGCTCATGGAGCTGCCCTTCCCGGAGGGCGGCACCGTCGCCGACGCTCAGCGCGACAAGGTCCTGGTCATCGGTGAGAACATCAAGATCCGCCGCTTCACCCGCTATGAGGGCGGCGTGAGCGTGGCATATGTCCACGCGGGCGGCAAGGTCGGCGTTCTCGTCGGCATGGAGCTTGAGGGCATAAGCGCCGACGCCGTTCAGGAGCTCGGCCGCGACATCGCGATGCAGGCGTGCGCGATGAGCCCGCGCTTCCTCAGCCGTGCGGATGTCGATCAGTCGACGCTGGACAAGGAGCGCGAGATACTGCTCGCCCAGGCAAAGACCGAGAACGAGCAGTCGGCAAAGCCGAAGCCGGACGCCATCATCGAGAAGATGGTCGAGGGTCGTATGTCCAAGTATTACGCCGAGAACTGCCTGCTTGAGCAGGGATTCGTCAAGGACGACAAGGTCTCGGTCGCAAAGCACGTCGAGGCGGTCGCAAAGGAGCTGGGCGGCAAGATCACCGTCACCAAGTTCGAGCGTATGGAGCGCGGCGACGGCCTTGAGAAGCGTGAGGACGACCTCGCGGCGGAAGTCGCGAAGCTGACCGGCGGCGCAAACTAAAACCTTGAAAAGAAACGGACGGAGCTTTTCTGCTTCGTCCGTTTTGTTTACCCAACAATCCTAAAATGGAGGATGTTCTATGATATACCACAGCGGACGTGACTTCCATCTGCAAAACGAGAAGATAAGCTACATCATCCGACTGCTTCCGAACGGGCATCTCGGACACGTCTACTTCGGCGGACGGCTCGAACAGCGTGACGACTGGTCGAGCGCGTTCGTGATAAGCGACAAGGCCTACGGTGAGGCGCATCCCGGCAAGAGCTGGTCGCTCGACGTGACACCGCACGAGTATCCGACCGACGGTCAGGGCGATTTTCACCAGCCGGCGTTTGTCATCGAGCAGACCGACGGCAGCTTTGTGAGCGACTTCAAGTACGTCTCGCACCGCATCATAAAGGGAAAGCCGCGCCTTGAGGGACTTCCCGCGACCTATGTCGAAAGCGACGACGAGGCGGAGACGATAGTCTTTGAGATGGAGGACAAAGAGGCGGGAAACAAGCTGGAGCTTATGTACACCGTTTTCCGCGACTATCCGGCGATCGCGCGGTCGGCTAAGTTCAGCCGCGTGGGAGAGGGCAGCGTAGCGATACGCCGCGCGTACAGCTTTGCGCTCGACCTTGCGGACAAGAACTACGAGCTTATCACGCTGTCGGGCGCGTGGGCGCGTGAGCGTTATGTCGACAGGCGCGCGCTTGTCGAGGGAGTGCAGGGAGTGTACTCGGCGCGCGGCGCAAGCTCGACCTACTTCAATCCGTTCATGGCGTTTGCGCGTCCGAACACCGACGAGCAGCAGGGCGAGGCGATCGGCATGAGCCTTGTGTACAGCGGAAACTTCGACGCGGTGTGCGACACCGGTACCGACGGTATCACCCGCGCGATGATAGGCATAGGCGACCGCGACTTCGCATGGCGGCTGAGCAGCGGAGAGAGCTTCCAGACCCCTGAGGCCGTCGCGGTATGGTCGGAGGAGGGACTCGGCGGCATGAGCCGCGCGTTCCACGGCTTGTACGGCAGACGGCTCGCGCGCGGAGTGTGGCGCGACCGACCGCGTCCGGTGCTCATCAACAACTGGGAGGGCACCTACTTCAACTTTGACGAGCAGAAGATCGTTGAGATAGCTGCCGAGGCGGCAAAGCTCGGCGTTGAGCTGTTTGTGCTCGACGACGGCTGGTTCGGTCATCGCGACGACGACCACACGTCGCTCGGCGACTGGTTTGTCGACAGGCGCAAGCTGCCGAACGGCATAGTCGGACTTGCGGACAAGATCCGCGCGCTCGGACTGAAATTCGGACTGTGGTTCGAGCCGGAGATGGTGTCTCCGGACAGCGACCTCTTCCGCGCGCATCCCGACTGGGCGCTTGGAGTGCCCGGGCGCGAGCGCACCGAGGGTCGCAACCAGTATGTCCTCGACTTCTCGCGCAAGGAGGTCGTCGACTTCATCTTCGACCTCGTGGACAGCACAGTAACCGACGCGAAGCTGGACTATATCAAGTGGGACATGAACCGCAACATGACCGAGGTGTTCTCGCGGGCACTGCCGGCGGAGAAGCAGGGAGAGGTATTCCACCGTTACATCCTCGGCGTTTACGACCTGTACGAGCGCCTGACCTCCAAACATCCGGAGATACTGTTCGAGAGCTGCGCGGGCGGCGGCGGACGCTTCGACCCGGGTATCCTCTACTATGCGCCGCAGGGCTGGACGAGCGACGACACCGACGCTGTTGAGCGACTGAAGATACAGTACGGCACGTCTATGGTCTATCCGCAGTCGAGCATGGGCGCGCACGTCTCCGCCGTTCCGAACCACCAGACCGGGCGCATAACCAACATCGACACCCGCGCGTCGGTCGCGTACTACGGCGCGTTTGGCTACGAGCTTGACCCGCGCAAGCTCAGCGACGAGGAGAAGGAGGCGGTCAAGCGCCAGATAGCCTACTACAAGCAGCGCCGAGAGCTGTTCCAGTTTGGTGAGCTGTACCGCATCGCAAGCCCGTTTGAGTCGAACGTGACGAGCTGGGCGGCGGTGTCGCCGGACAAGTCGAAGGCGCTCGTCGGCGTGTGGCAGGTGCTGAACCGTCCGAACAAGAGCCGCGAGCGGCTGCGCCTTGTCGGGCTCGACCCAAAGCGCACCTACAAGTGCGAGCTGGGTGTCGCGCGCGGCGACGAGCTGATGCGCATAGGACTTGAGCTGCGCGACGTGCTGCGTATTTCGGGCGTGTACGGCGAGTTTATCGGCGACTTCATGGGACGCATCGTCGAGCTTGAGGCGATAGACTGAGAAGAAAATGAAAAACGGACGCGAAAGCGTCCGTTTTTTGTGTCAATCCTTAGGCTTCGTCGCGAGGTGCAGGTCGAACGTGTCGTACACGGTTACGCTGCCGCCGTTCTGTTCGATGGCATCGTACACACCGGACAGCAGTCCGTTTCGCTTGTCGTCGGGCAGAGCGAGGTGGTCGGAATAGGTCAGCAGCAGCTCGCAGTATTCCTGTGCGCGCATCACGCGCGTGCCGTAGAAAAGTTTGAACTCGCGAAGCTCAAATCCGTGCTCGATTATCTGCTCGCGGCGTTTCTGATAGCGCGGCTGGTCAAGCTCGGCTGCCCGCTTCGGCGACGGGTACCAGCGGTCGTAGGCGCGCTGTATCGCCATATGCGTCGGGTCGTCGCGCCGCCCGAGGAACGGACGGTTCCAGAACAGCGCGAGCGTTCCGCCGGGACGCAGCACACGCATCGCCTGTGCGTAGCCGCGCACCGGGTCGCACCAGTGAAAGGCGGTGGCGGAGTAGATGAGTGCCGCCGAGCCGTCCGGTTCGTCGCAGTCTTCGAACACGGATTGCTTTACGGTCAAGTCCCGACCGCCAAACCGCTCACGACAGTAGTTTGCGAGGTTTTCGCCCGGCTCGTAGGCGACGACTTTCAGTCCCGCGTCGAGCATCGGCTCGGTCGCAATACCTGTGCCCGCGCCGACCTCTATCGCAAGCTCGCCCGAAGCCGCGGCGGAGAAGTTGAGCACCTCGCGTATCAGCGCGTCGGGGTAGGTGGGTCGGCGCACTGCGTAGAAGGGGACGGATGTGTCGAATATCAGCTTCTTTTCCATTTCTGCACCTCCATGGTCGGTAAAGCGTGTGAAAGCGTGAAAGTTTCTACATCTTAGCACAGAAGCAGGGCGCTGTCAATAGCCGGTTCGGTTGACAAAGCGGCGCGGATAAAGTATAATTAGCTGACAGCCAAAACCGCGTTTTTCGGCGGGATAGGAGGATAAAATGGGAGACGTTTTTGTTGAACAGATAGTCAAAAAGAAGCGCACCGCGGCGGACGTGTTGAAGATCATTCTTATCATCCTCACGGCGCTCATCGTCGCGTCCACCTTCCTTATCGTGAATATGCTGCGCCTGGTGTTTCCGTTTGTGTTTGCGGTGAGCATATACTTTCCGTATCAGTTTATACGCAATTTGTCGATAGAATACGAGTATTCGGTAACAAACGGCGACTTTGACGTGGACAGCATCGCGGGACGCCGCAAGCGCAGGCGACTTCTGTCGATAGCCGCCCGCCGATTCACTATCCTCGCACCCGCCACCGAGAAGTATCGTGACGAGTTCAGCTCGGACTCGATAAGGAACGTTGTCGAGGCGTGCATCTCGCCGAACTCAGACGGGCTGTGGTTTGCGCGATACGAGGACGACCAGGGCATAGAAAGTGCGGTGTTCTTCAACCCGAGCGAGAAGGTGCTGCGCGCGCTTGCAAAGGCCGCGCCGCGAGCGATACGCGACATTCCGGCGGGACTGCTGGAGGAAGAGAATTGATCGCGGGACTTGGGATAGATATGCTGGAGGTCGCGCGGATGGAGCGACCGCTCACAAGCGAGCACTTCCGAAACCGCGTGTTTACCGACTATGAGCGCGAGTATATCGCGGGTAAGAGCGCGCAGACCGCCGCCGGCATCTTCTGCGCCAAGGAGGCGTTTATGAAGGCGACGGGCGACGGGCTTCGCATCCCGCTCTGCGAGGTGGAGCTG
>CAZBNJ010000020.1:0-30962 GCA_964493515.1 uncultured Oscillospiraceae bacterium
ATCTCCCGCGCAACCTCCATCTGTGTCTTGCCGTCGTAAAACCGCATCGCAAGTATTGTGCGCTCACGCTCGCCCAGCTTCTGTACCGCCTCTCCGAGCGCGATATGCTCGGTCCAGCTCTCGTCGGTGTTCTTTGTGTCTCTCACCTGGTCCATCACGCATATCGCGTCGCCGCCGTCCGAATACACCGGCTCGTACAGCGACACCGGGTCTACAATGGCATCCATTGCGAACACAACGTCCTCGCGCGGTATCTCAAGCTCCTTTGCAATCTCCTCGACGGTCGGCTCGCGTCCGTTGGCGTTCTGAAGCCGTTCGCGCGCGGAAAGCACCTTGTAGGCGGTATCGCGCAGCGACCTGCTGACGCGTATTGCCGAATTGTCCCGCAGATATCTGCGTATCTCGCCGATTATCATCGGTACGCCGTAAGTCGAAAATCTGACGCCCAGGTTCACGTCAAAGTTGTCTATCGCTTTGATAAGTCCGATGCACCCGACCTGAAACAGATCGTCCACATTCTCGCCGCGATTTGTGAATTTCTGTATAACCGACAGCACAAGCCGCAGGTTTCCCGATATCAGCTGCTCGCGAGCGGAGCGATCACCGTCCTTTGCCTGCCGCAGAAGTCGGTCGGTCTCCTCTCCCGACAGCACCTTGAGCTTTGAGGTGTTCACCCCGCATATCTCGACCTTGGTTCCCATCCGTCCGCGCCTCCTCGGTTCTTCTACTATTTAGCAGTATTGCCCGAGGCGTGGGCAGATATTCTCAAATTGTCAGCGTTCCCGATTCGCTCTCCACCAGTATCAGTATCTGCTCCTCCACGCCGGTGGCGGCGTTCAGATATATCAGCGCGTGCTCGCCGGACGCGCTGCGGCACAGGAATTCGTAGCAGAATATCTCATACTCTCCGGAGGTTGGGATGATAGCCGGTCGCTCGCTCTCCACCGTAAGACCGCTGCGCAGCTTGGCGCGGGCATCGTCGATGCTTATCGCCGGCTCGTCGAGCTTGCGGTCGTGGTGGTTCATGATATATCCACGCGACTCAAAGCCGATTATCTCGCCGCTGTCCGCCGCGACCGACACCTTTATCAGGTCGGGATAGCATATCACCCCGTCGGCACTCGCGGCAAAGTTTATCGTCACAACGCCGTCCTGCTCGTAGTAGTAGCTTTCAACCAGGCTGCTCGCGCTGAAATCCTTCAGCCACGCCTTCGCCCGCTCGACGCACTCCTGCGGTGAAAGCGACGGCTCGCCCGACGTTCGCGAGCAGTACATCTCAAGCAGCACGCCGCCCGCCTTGGTCACGTCGAAAAACCAGGTCGCACCGCCGCGCTCGGCGTAAAATCCGTAGGTCGGCAGATTGCTCGCCGTGTCTCCCGCGTTCGTCAGCTCGGACGGGTCAAAGCCTCCCGCCTTTGCCGCGGCTTCTCTCGCCTGCTCGACGCTCACCTCGGATTTGCCGACAAGATAGCTTGCCTCGCGCGAGCTGATGTGCTCGGAAAACGGCCCGTCGTAGATAAGTCCGGCATACTCCGGGAACTGCGTCTCTATCTCGCTCAGCGCCGCCGCGACACCGCTTATGCGAGCCTCCGCGTCCTGCTCGGTCTCGAGCGCGTAACTGACGCTCAGCGAGCCGTCCGCAACCGATTCGTACAGCTCGTCAAGCGACATCGAAAGCGAGTAAGCGGTCGCCGACAGCTCTGCCATGGTCGACAGCTCTTCCTCGGTTATCGCAAGCCCGCTCGCATCCTTTTTCGCGAGGAAATACGCGTAGTCGCCTATCTGCGACAGGAATTTGGCGGTCTTTTCAAGCTCGATGTTTGAAAACGGCAGTCCGCTCATCGCCGACTTCGCGGCAGCCGCCTCCCTGCTTATCTCGCTTGCAAGCGACGCCATCAGTACTCGCGAGCCGGAATACTGACCCTTTCTAAGCGCGTTTGACACACCGCGCATACCCTCCGCAAGCTCGCTGAAATAGTGCTGATAGCTCGCCTCGAGCTGCCAGCGGTAGTTCTCCTTCTCGGCGCCGTTTACCCACGCGAGTCCGCCGAGCACCAGTATCAGCGCAAGCGTAAAGCTCACGATACGCACGACGACACGTCGATCTTTCAAACCTCTCATATTCTCACCTCTGTTCTATTCTGTCCGCAGAAATTCGGTTTTATTGATTGTTCGTTCAAAACGTGTTACAATATAAAAAACGATGCAAAGGCGGCGTTTTCATGGCAGAAAGGCAGCTTATATGTGAATCTCCGATACCGAACGCACCTGCGGTCATCCTGCTCGCGGGCGACGCGTCGGAAACGCTCACCGCCGTCCGTGCCGAACTGGACGCGCTAACCGCTCCGCCCTGTCGTCTCGCGGCATTCGAGGCGGTCGACTGGGACACGGACTACACGCCGTGGCGCGTAGAGGGCAAACGCAGCTTTTCCGGCGGAGCGGATGCCCTGCTGCCGTCGCTTACCGACGCTATTGAACGCCTGCGTACCGACGGCGCGGCGCGCGTCTACCTTGTCGGCTACTCTCTCGGAGGGCTGGCGGCGCTATATTTTCACACGAAACTTTCGACCGACGGCTGCGCAAGCTGTTCGGGTTCACTGTGGTATCCCAATTTCATTGAGTATCTGGAGAAAAATCCGGCTCGCGGCGCGGTGTATTTCAGTCTCGGCGGCAAGGAGAAAAACACCCGCGACGAGCTGATGGGCACCATCGAACTGCGCACGTCCGAGGCATATGAGCTGTGCAAAGCGACCGCCGAGCGCGCGGCATTCAACCACGAGCCGGGCGGTCACTTCCGCGACACCTTCGGACGCATGGCGCGCGGGATATGCTGGCTGCTGAAATAGTTTTCAGAGCAAATGAAAACGCGCGGACTTTTGCAGTCCGTGCGTTTTTTATAACTCCAATTCGTAGATGTAGTCGCGGTCGGTCTCGTCGACGCGCCTGAAACCCAGTTTTTCGTGCAGCTTCTGCGACGCTTCGTTCCACTTGAACACTTCGGAGCCGGTTATCCTGTCAAACCCAAGCTCCCTCATCCGCTCAATCACCGCCCGCATAACCAGCGTACCGACACCGCGTCCGCGATACTCTCCGCGCCATATCGCGATAGGCGGGTTCTCCTGCTTTATCGTCACGTCGCCTATCGGCAAAAATCCGCCGCCTTCCTTGGCCTCGATGAAATACAGTTCGCCGACGCTATCCAAAAAGTTGCACATTCCGCGCACATACGCAAGATTCGGCTTTTTCTCCTCGTCGAATATTCCCTCCGAGTTCTGATATACCACAGGGTCCTGATATCCAGGCAGAAACAGCTCGTAATTGCCGTCATACTTCCTCAGGCGAAAATCATCGTTCAAAGTTATCGTTTCAGGCTGTTCTATGCCGTTAAGCGGCATATTTCCACCTCATTTCTCGTAATACTTGTCCCACGCACCGAACATCTCGTCGAGGTCTGTGTTCTCCATGATGTCGTAGCGCATCAGCTTTCGCAGGCTGCGTCCCGGGTAAAGGTGGTTCATGCCCTCCACGGTGATAAGCGATATCGGTATACCCAACTCGTCAAGCACCTTTTCGCTCGTGCGGTCATATTTGCCGTAGGGATAGACGAACACGCCGCTGGTGCGTCCTACATTCTCCTTTATCAGCGATTCCATCGTGGAGAAGTCCTCCAGCATACGCGCGTAGTATTCGTCGTCGGTCTCATCGGCGCGCTTGCCCACGCCGTAGTATCCGTCCCCGCCCGCTTTCTCGGAGGGGCCGTGCATATTGTAGGTATGACTGCATATCTCAAGCCCGCCGTCCGACATCATAACCGCCGCCTCGCTCCAACTGAAGTGCGGGAATATCGAATCTATGCCGTTCAGGTAGGTCTTGCGCCCTATCGACCAACCGACCGTTGCGACTATCGCCTTTCCCTTGTGATCGTGGATTATCGGGTACGCTATCGAGTAGTTGGAGCGGTAGCCGTCGTCAAGCGACAGCATCACCGGCTTTTCGGGCAGCTTGCCGGTGCCGTTGCGCCACGCAATAAGCTGCGCCGCGGATATCGTCGTGTAGCCGTGCTCCTCCAGCTTGTCCATTACCTGCTCGAACTTGCCTCGGGTTATCGTCTCATCGTTGCACGCCTCTCCGTTCTCCACGAAGTGGTGCAGCTTGATTATCGGCAGATATATGCCGTTATCCGCCACCTTATCGGGCGATGGTGACGGCGACGGAACGGGTATCGGCGTAGGCGTAACCGACGGCACGACCGGCGGTGCACTAGGTTCGACACTCGGCGCGGTCGACGACGCTTCGCTCGGTGCTGCTGACGGCTCGTCACTCGGTTCAACGGACGGTGCGTCGCTCGGAGCTTCTGACGGCTCCTCGGACGGTTCGTCACTCGGTTCGGATGTAGGTTCGTCGGATGGTTCGGCGGACGGCTCCGCACTTGGTTCGGTCGAAGGCTCGGTACTCGGCGACGGCAGAGCGGTCGGCTCCGAACTCGGCTCTGTCGACACATCCGTCGGCTCGGCAGACTGCTCGACTATCGGCGACGGAGTGACCTCGAGCACCGTTCCGTCCGTGCCGCTGCCCACGATAAATCCAAGGCTTATCGTCGTCGCGACTATCACAAACACAGCCGCAAGCAGCACACGTCCGAGCATATGAGGATCGTTAAAAAACCGCAGGCTGAGCGACGGAGCGAACGGCCCCCGCTCATAGCTGCGCTGTATCCTCCACTTTGCCATTACTCTCTCCCCTAAACCGAAATTATCGTTCTCTCACCCATGCGAGATACTTTTGCATACCCGCCTCGTCGGCGGCGTTGTACTCAAATCCAAACTTGTCAGCGACCTCGCGCGCCGTGTCTGCGAACAACGCGCATCCCTCGTCGATTGCGCGCCACATATCGTCGGTCTCCGCGCGGCAGTATGTATTCAGGTATCGCTCGTACTCGTGCGGGATGAACTTCGGGAAATTCCTGCCGTGCTTTCCCGCCGAGCGGTCAAATCCGCACCGCGCGCCGCACAGCCATTCGAGCATCTTTTCAAGCATGTCGCGCACCGGGCCGTTCCACATCCACATCGCGTACGGAAGTGCCTTGCGGGCAATACCCTTGCCGACGTTGTTAAGACACCACCAAAATTCGTTTGCGCAGTCACAAAACAGCTTCTGCGTCGGCCCTTTTATCCACCAGTGCTGCGCCGACGCGCGCGATATTTCTATCTCACCGTCCTTGTCCAGAAGCAGCATGGCAGGCTCGCCGTCGTCGAGGTACGGATATTTCTCGAAGTTTATGTCCATGCGCACCATATCGTCGAAGATGACCAAAAACGGGAAGTTTCCGTCGTTACTCGGCGGTATAAGGTCCATCGTCTCCGGCGTCTGCACGATAAGCGGCTCGCCGAAGTGCCGCTTCACCCAATCGAGGTTGTTCCAATACGGCGCGACATCGCGCACCGAGAAAGTTATGTCGTAGTCCCGATGCTCGTCCGGCGCGATTTCGGAATTTGCGCGCGAGCCGACAAGTATTACCGCGCGGATGTTGTCATCCTCGCGCGCTGCTTTCAGTATCAGCTCTATCATCTCGTCGGTATTGCGCATACTTGGCCTCCGTCCTGACAGTGTGATGCGGGCACAAAACAGCCGTATCCTGGTTATTTTACCACAACTTTTCGATAAAGTCCACACCTATTCGGGTTCGATCTCCTCCGACCGCTCCTCACCGAATATGTCGCTCGCCTGAACCGAGCCGTAGCCTATCGAGTCGCCGCCGAACTTCGTTCGTATCTCGTCCAGCGCGTGCTCGAGCTTGGCGCGGCGCTCCCGCTCGGCGTTGTCGTTCTGCGTCGCAAACAGGCTCATCTGCTCGGTCGATTCGGTCGACCGCTCGAGAGCCATACCGGTAAGCCCCAGAAGTCGAACCGGCGCTTTTTCCGACCAGTTTTCGCGCACCAGCCCAAGCGCCGCGTCGTACAGCTCGCGGCCGATGTCGGTCGGACGCTCCAGCCGTCGCTGGCGGGTGATGTTCTTAAACTCGGGGCTGCGTATCTGTATCTGCACCGCGGCACACTTGAACCCGTGCCTGCGCAGACGTCCCGCCACCTGGTCGCTGAGTCTCAGCAGACCCGCGCGCAGATCGGCCTCGCCCACCAGATCGCGCCGAAAAGTTATGCTGTTTCCGATGGATTTTACCTCTTCCTGCTCGTCGTAGCGCCGCACCTGCGAGCGGTCCTCTCCGCGCGCGTATTCGCTTATCGTGCGCCCCATCTTTCCCAGTGCGCGCTCCAGCATCTCCGGCGACGCCGCGGCGAGATCTCCTATCGTCTTTATGTTGAAGCGCAGCAGCGTCTCGGCGGTGCGCTTTCCTACGAACAGCATATCGCCCGCGGGAAGCCCCCACGCGACCTGTTTGAAGTTCTCGCGGCTTATCACCGTCGTAGCATCCGGCTTTTTCAGGTCGCTTCCCAGCTTTGCGAACACCTTGCAGAAGCTGACCCCGACCGATATCGTCAGGTCGAATTCGCGTTTCATCCGCTCGCGCAGCTCGTTTGCTATGGTCACGCCGTCGCCGAACAGCTCGCGGCTGCCGCCTACGTCAAGCCAGCTCTCGTCTATGCCAAACGGCTCCACAAGGTCGGTGTACTCCAGATATACGGCGTTGACCGCCCTGGATATCTCGCTGTACCTGTCGTGGTGTGGCGGGACGAGCACCAGCTCGGGACACTTTTTGCGCGCCTGCCACACCGTCTCGGCGGTCTTTATCCCGAATCCCTTGGCAAGCTCGTTTTTCGCAAGGATTATCCCGTGCCTGTTCTCCGGGCTGCCGCAGACCGCCATCGGTACTTTCTTGAGCTCCGGCTTGCCGATGCTCTCCACCGACGCGTAAAACGAGTTGAGGTCGCAGTGCAGTATCGTGCGCTCAGTCATGCCGAGAACTCCTTTCCGAATAGTTTGCCAACTGTATTTTATCACTTTCCCAAACATTTGTCCATCGGAAAATAACGCGGCGACGTATTGCAATCCGCTCGCTTGTGTAGTATAATTACCAATGTATGGACAAACATCCATTTTAATGATTTTTCTGGAGGTAATGATATGTCTGAACTCAAAGGCGCAGCAATAATCGGTCAGTCCGGCGGTCCCTCGTCGGTCATCAACGCGTCGGCATACGGTGCCATCCGCACCGCGCTCGACTGCCCGTCGATTACCAAGGTCTACGGCGCGGCAAATGGCATAAAGGGCGTGCTTGATGACAAGCTCTACATCATGGACGAAGAGGACGCAAAGGAGCTTGAACTGCTCAAGTACACCCCCTCCTCGGCGCTCGGCTCCTGCCGCTATAAGATAGCCGATCCGGATGTCGACGACACCGACTACAAGCGTATCCTCGAGATATTCAAGAAGTACAACGTCCGCTATTTCTTCTACAACGGCGGCAACGACTCGATGGACACCTGCAATAAGATATCGAAGTACATGATGAAGGCGGGCTATGAGTGCCGCATCATGGGCATCCCGAAGACGATAGACAACGACCTGTTCGGCACCGATCACTGCCCCGGTTTCGCGTCGGCGGCTAAGTATATCGCCACCTCGTTCATGGAGGTCTATCACGACGCGCACGTCTACGACACCGGCATGGTCACGATAGTCGAGTGCATGGGCCGTCACGCCGGATGGCTGACCGCCGCCGCCGAGCTTGCGAACTACGCCGGAGCCGGTCCGGACCTCATCTACCTGCCCGAGCGCGACTTTGACATGGATAAGTTCCTTGCCGACGTCAGCCGCATCTACAACGCCACCGGCAAGTGCCTGGTCGCGGTCAGCGAGGGCATCCACTATGCCGACGGCAGCTTCGTCAGCGAGGCAAAGACCGCCGCTACCGACGGCTTCGGTCACGCTCAGCTTGGCGGACTCGCGGCAATGCTCGCGAACATCGTCAAGGAGAAGACCGGCGCGAAGGTCCGTGGCATCGAGCTCAGCCTGCTTCAGCGCTGCGCCGCCCACTGCGCTTCACTCACCGACATCGAGGAGAGCTTCATGAGCGGCAAGACCGCCGTTGAGAAGGCTGTCGAGGGCATCACCGACAAGATGGTCGGCTTTGAGTGCGACCGCACAAACGGCTACAAGTGCCAGCCGAAGCTGTTTGAGCTGACCTCGGTCGCCAACTACGAGAAGAAGGTCCCGCAGGAGTGGATAAACGCCGAGGGCAACGGCGTGAACCAGGGCTTTGTCGACTACGCGCTGCCGCTGGTCCAGGGCGAGACCAAGCTCCCCAAGGAGAACGGACTGCCCCGCTTCGCTCACCTTAAGAAGGTCGTCGCGAAGTAAGTTTCGGAAGTATACAAAAAGAGCCGATGCGGTTTGCATCGGCTCTTTTGTTTTACCATTCTACCTCAATTACGCATCTATCCCCACCGGATTTTATCGTTTCAAGCAGTTTGACCTTCACTCCCTCTCCGAACAGCTCGCGGAAGATTCCCTCCGCGTTTCCTAGCGTACACAGACACCACGTCTTTAAAATTAGCTCTGGAGACCGCTTCACACATGAGCAATAACACTGCGGATAGCAGAACAGCAACTTTCGCTCAGATATGTACTCGAGTGATGCGAATGTTTCATTTTCGTTGAACTGCTCCGCAAAGTCCCGAATACTCTCCGTCCTGTTGAGATATTTTCGCAGCTTTTCCGCGTTTGATTTGCCGTCGTTGCAGCGACAGCTAAAGCGTATGTCGGCTATCGTTTTCTCGTCGAACGACTCCTCCAGATAACCGCAGACCGCCCGCGCCCATTCAAATTTCTTCTCAAAATCCGCGCTCTTGGACAGCGGATGTTTCGCTGCAAATTCACCCGCCGCAGCAACACCGATGTGCTCCTCAAGGCTTCGTACAAGTCGCAGCGCATGGGCGTTATCGTTCCTCATTCTTCCCCTCCTTGAACACAAAGAATTGCGAGAAAACGTAGTTGAGAATCAGAACCACCACGTTTATTCCCAGTTTCGCCACCATACCCCACAGGCTGTCGTCCTCCAAACCGACTATCTTGTTGACGGCGAACATCACCGCCCACTCAAGCACCGCCGTGAACGCCCTGCTCGCAAAAAAGCTTATCGCCTCGCGCGCAAGCGCTCCCGCCCCGTGCACATGGCTTCTGAACACGAACAGCTTGTTCGTCACATACGCAAACACCACCGACGCGACGATGGCTATCGCGTTTGCGAGGTTCAGCTCCACACTGAGCTTGTAGCACAGCAGCCAGAACAGGACATAGTTTACCGCGGTCGTGCAGACGCCGACTACGCCGTAGCGCACGAGCTTACGGAATTTGTCGCTCTTTATAAATGCCTTTATCTTTTCTATCATCTTATCATTTCCTTTCACGTTCTCTGTAAGGATACCACACTTTTCGTGCGCAGTCCAGAAAAACTTCCCGATGCCGACAAAATCAGGCGTTCTGCGACCTTCGACCGCTTGCGCTCGTTATACGAAAGTGCTATAATAGCTATAAATAAGCAATTATTGGTTTTTGGAGGTCGAAATGTACCGCTCGAATTATCGTGGAACACGCGAAGGATTCATCAAGCCGTCGTTCTTCTTCGGTCTTGGACTTGTGTTCATAATACTTGCCGCCGCGCTCTTCCTGTTTGCGCCGCTGCTCGTCTTTCTCTCGGTAGTGCTTGTGTGTCTTGCCGCCGCGTGCTTTGTGTACTACGGACTTCGCAGGGCTCTTGCCGCCGGAGTTGTTATTGAGCTTGCGACGGTGCTGGTATGGCTGATGCGTATCGCGTTTTTCATCGGGCTTGTCAGCTTCATCATCGTCGAGTGCCTTGTGCTGACCGGCGGCCACACCGACGCGGACGCCGACGGCGCGGACTACATCATCGTGCTTGGCTGCGGCGTGGACGGCGAGACACCGTCGCTGATGCTTCAGTCGCGTATCGACGCCGCCTGCGACTATCTTGATCGCAATCCGAGCACAATAGCCATACTCAGCGGCAGACAGGGACCCGGCGAGGACATAACCGAGGCGGAGGCGCTTCGCAGGGCGCTGTCGGCGCACGGCATAGCCGACGAGCGTCTGTTGCTCGAGGAGGATTCGAGCGACACCATCGAGAACATACGCTTTTCGCTCGGTCTCGTGCCCGACGGCGCGAAGGTCGCGGTGCTTTCAAACGACTTCCACCTCTACCGCGCGCGCGTTATTGCCGAGCACGAGGGCTGCGACATAGCCGCCGTGTCCGCCCCTACCCCGCGAGCCGACCTGTCGCTTTGCTACACCGTGCGCGAGTATTTCTCGCTCGCAAAGGTATTTTTCACCTATCTATTCGCATAAATTCGGAGGCCGAAAATGTTTGAACGCCTAAGTGAGATCGAAAAGCGGTTTGAGGAGCTCGCGGAGGATATGCTGTCCCCCGCAGTCTACTCGGATCCGTCCCGCTCCGCAGAGATAGCGCGCGAGCAGAAGCGACTTGAGCCGATAGTCGCCGCCTTCCGTGCGTATAAACAGTCGGTATCGGCTCGCGACGAGGCGGAACAGCTTCTGTCCAGCGGCGAGACCGAGCTGTATGACCTCGCCCGCGAGCAGCTCTCCGAATCAAAGGCGGAGATCGAGCGATTGGAGGACGAGCTGAAGATACTTCTGCTCCCACAGGACCCGAACGACGACAAGAACGTCATCGTCGAGATACGCGGCGGCGCGGGCGGCGAGGAGGCTGCCCTATTCGCGGCAGACCTCTATCGTATGTACTCGATGTACGCTGAGTCGCGCCGATGGAAGGTCGAGGTCGTGAATCTCAACGAGACCGAGCTTGGGGGCTGCAAGGAGATAAGCTTCGTCATAGACGGCGCGGGAGCATATTCGCGGCTGAAGTTTGAAAGCGGCGTCCATCGGGTTCAGCGAGTTCCGGACACCGAGTCGTCCGGACGGATACACACCTCCACCGTCACCGTCGCAGTCCTTCCCGAAGCGGAGGAGGTCGAGCTTGAGATAAATCCCGCCGACCTTCAGATAGACACCTATCGCTCCAGCGGCGCGGGTGGACAGCACGTCAACAAGACCGAGAGCGCGATACGGATAACCCACCTGCCCACCGGACTTGTCGTCGAGTGTCAGGACGAGCGCAGTCAGCACAAGAACAAGGAGCGCGCCATGCGCATACTCCGCTCGCGGCTGTACGACAAGCTGCAGAGCGAGCAGTCGGCGGCTATCGCGGCGGAGCGCAAGAGCCAGGTTGGCACCGGCGATCGCTCCGAGCGCATACGAACCTACAACTTCCCGCAGGGACGCGTGACCGACCACCGCATCGGGCTGTCGCTGTACAAGCTCGACGCGATACTCGGCGGCGATATCGACGAACTTGTCGACGCTCTCGTCACCGCAGACCGCGCGGAAAAGCTCAAGAACGCAGAGGGCTGATGCCATGCAAACACAGTTTTTTGCCCACATAAACGGACCGGGCGATCCACGGATCGTCGAAGCCGCCGAGATAATACGCTCGGGCGGTCTTGTCGCTTTCCCCACCGAGACGGTGTACGGGCTTGGCGCAAACGCCCTCGACCCGACCGCCGTGCGCAGGATATTCGCGGCGAAGGGGCGTCCGGTAGACAATCCGCTCATCGCGCACATCGCCGAATTTGACGAGATACGCCGATTGGTGTCCGCACTGCCGGCGGAGGCGGAGGCGCTCGCTAAAGCCTTCTGGCCCGGACCGCTGACGATCATCCTTCCCGCCGCGCCGAGCGTTCCCAAGGAGGTCACGGCGGGGCTTCCGACCGTGGGTGTCCGCCTTCCCGCAAACGACATCGCTCTTGCGCTGATACGCGCGAGCGGTATGCCTATCGCCGCACCCAGCGCGAACAGTTCGGGAAAGCCTTCCCCCACCACCGCAATGCACGTCTACGACGATATGTGCTCGAAGATAGAGGCTGTGCTGGACGGAGGGCGCAGCGGCGTCGGCGTTGAAAGCACCATCGTCTCGCTCGCGGGCGGCACCCCAAAGCTGCTCCGACCGGGCGGAATATCGCTTGAACAGCTCGAAAGCGTGCTCGGCAAGGTGGAGGTGTACAAGGCGGTCCGCGAGAAGCTCGGCGAGGATGAAAAACCGCTCGCGCCGGGCATGAAGTACCGCCACTACGCCCCGCGTGCCGCTATGACGCTGGTCGTAGGCGATCCCGAGCGCACGATGCAGCGGATACGCGAGCTCGCCGGGCCGAACGACGGCGTCATCTGCTTTGACGAGTACTTCTTCCGCTTTACCGAAACGCCGTATGTGCGCGGATTCGGACATTCGTGCCATCCCGACGAGCAGGCAAAGCGGTTGTTCCGCATACTGCGCTCGTTCGACTGCCTGCCGGTCGAGCACATATACTCCCAGTGCCCCGAGGAAAAAGGCATCGGACTGGCTGTTGCAAACCGCTTGAAAAAGGCGGCCGGTTTTAGTATAATAGCGGTAGAATAGCAAATAAGGGTTTGGAGGGAATGTCATGAAGGTCATAGGTATAACCGGCGGCACCGGATGCGGCAAGACTTCGGTGCTTCGCATGATGGAACGGCTTGGCTGCTTTGCCATCGACGCGGACGAGGTGTATCACCGGCTGCTCCGATACGACAAGGATATGCGCGACAAGCTTATCGCCGAGTTCCCCACCGTTTTTGTGGACGGAGAGCTTGACCGCCGCGCCCTCGGACATATCGTATACTACGACGAGGAGCGAATGAAAGCGCTCACCGACATCACGCACTACCACATAATCAAGGACATCGAGCGGCTGCTCGAACGCGGCAAGCGAAACGGCGCTCCGATGGCGGTCATCGACGCGATACTGCTGTTTGAGAGCGGGCTTGACCGCATATGCGACCTGGTCGTGGGCGTCACCGCGCCTCGTGAAGTTCGTATGCGCCGCATAAT
Organism: uncultured Oscillospiraceae bacterium; assembly: GCA_964493515.1. GTDB lineage: Bacteria > Bacillota > Clostridia > Oscillospirales > JAAYOS01 > CANRIN01. The sequence continues at coordinate 12,893 of CAZBNJ010000020.1, forward strand.
GAAGCGCGACGGCATCACCCGCGAGAAAGCCATCGAGCGCATCGACGCGCAGCCGGATGAGGACTTCTACCGCGAAAACTGCGACTATCTGATATCCAACCCGGTAGACGACGGCTCGATACAGGATAAGACCATCGGATTCTACGACAATCTGGTAAACGGCAAGATACTGCCCAAAGATCCGGAGAAGCGTAATCAGACCGAAAGTAACTGAAGAAAGGAAGTTTTTCACATGGCAGACAAGAAATCCCCCGCCCGCGAGTTCCTCGACGCTCCAAAGAACGGCTTTGACCGCATCTCCGAGAAGGATCGCGGCGAAATGTCCAAATTTGCGGACGCGTACCGCAAGTACATCGACAACTCCAAGACCGAGCGCGAGACGGTGGACACCTCCATTGAGCTTGCAAAGGCACACGGCTTTGTTGAGTACAAGCGCGGCATGAAGCTCTCCGCCGGCGACAAGGTGTATGTGAACAACCGCGGCAAGGCGCTCATGCTCGCCACGATAGGCAAGCGCTCCCCCGCCGAGGGCGTCCGCATAGCCGGTGCGCACGTCGACTGCCCGCGTCTTGACCTCAAGACCAATCCGCTCTACGAGGACACCGAGATAGCTTACTTCAAGACCCACTATTACGGCGGTATCAAGAAGTTCTACTGGCTCAATATGCCGCTCGAGCTGCACGGCGTCGTCGCAAAGAAGGACGGCACCGTCGTCAAGGTCGCTTTCGGCGCCGATCCGAGCGAGCCGGTGCTCGTTATCAGCGACATACTTATCCATCTCTCCGGCGAGCAGATGAAGAAGTCGCTTGCCGAGGCGATCCCCGGCGAGAACCTAAACGTCATCCTCGGCACCGAACCCGCGCAGGACGACGACGGCTCCGAGCGTGTCAAGCTCGCGGTAATGAACATCCTTCACGAGAAGTACGGCATCGTCGAGGCTGACCTGCACTCGGCGGAGCTGTCGCTCGTGCCCGCCATGAACTCGCGCGACGTCGGATTCGACCGCAGTCTCATCGGCGCTTACGGTCACGACGACCGCGTCTGCGGCTACGACGCCCTTCGCGCGCTGCTCGACCTGTCCGGCGCTCCCGAGCAGACTTCGGTCGTGCTTCTGTGCGACAAGGAGGAGGTCGGCTCGACCGGCGTCAGCGGAATGCACTCGCAGTGCTTCGACACCTTTATGGAGGACATCTGCGACAGCTTTAACGTACCGCTCCGCGTGTGCTACGAGAACAGCGTCTGCCTGTCAAACGACGTTGCGGCGGCATACGACCCCACCTGGTCCGGTCCGTTTGACCGCCGCAACTCGCCGTTCCTTAACTATGGCATGGGCATCACCAAGTACACCGGCTCGCGCGGCAAGAGCGGCGCTTCCGACGCATCGGCAGAGCTTGTGGCGCGCGTGCGTGCCATCCTCGACGACGCGGACGTCGTGTGGCAGATGGCCCCGCTCGGCGCGGTGGACGCGGGCGGCGGAGGAACGATAGCCGGCATCATGGCGAACCGCAACATCGACACCATCGACTCGGGCGTCCCGGTGCTCGGAATGCACTCGCCGTGGGAGATCATCTCCAAGCTCGATCTCTACATGACCTACAAGGGCATTCGGGCTTTCTTCGAGAGCACCAAATAAGTTTGCTTCCACACGCAAAAGGGTGAGTTTAAGCTCACCCTTTTTTGCTGCCCGCATAGAATGTGCCTGAGGGTATTATCTCTCTAAATCCATACTTTGGAGGCACTGATATGGGGCAGAACAATATCTGCAAACCGCTCGGCTGCCCGTGTCCGTCCGACGACCGCGGCGGCAGAGGCGCATCCGAGACCGTATGCGTACACACAAAGAAAGTTTATGACAGCTGCAAGGATAAGGACTGCGAAGAGAACCTGCGCGTATGGCTGACCCGCGAGAGCCAGTGCGTCGTCGACCGCGCTGTCAACGTAAAGCCGCGCTCCGCGGAGCTTCTCTGGGTCTACATCGACGTTGAGCCGGTCACCTTCAACCGCGGCTTCTACACGGTTGATGTAAAGTATTTCTACCGCATCACCGCCGACGCGTTCTGCGGCGTGAGCCGTCCGACCGAGATAACCGGACTCGCGACCTTTGACAAGCGCGTCATCCTCTTCGGCAGCGAAGGAAACGCCAAGATATTCAGCTCGAACATGACCGAAGGCGCGCTCGACGAGCAGAAGATGCTGCGCTCGAACATGCCGACCGCCGTAGTCGAGACGGTCGAGCCGATCGTGCTGGACATGAAGCTGGTCGAAAGCTGCAACTGCACCTTCAACGACTGCGGCTGCTGCGAAGTCCCGCAGCCGATATGCAACTGCTTCTCCGACGAGGTGGTCACCACCGACGGCGAGAAGCGTCTGTATGTGACGCTCGGTCAGTTCAGCATCATCCGTCTTGAGCGCGACAGCCAGCTGCTCATGCCGTCGTATGACTTCTGCATGCCCAGCCGCGAGTGCGTGTCCAATTCGGACGAGAATCCGTGCGACCTGTTCGCGCGCATATGCTTCCCGACCGATGAGTTCTTCCCGCCCGCACGCGACGGCGGCTGCGACGGTCCGAAGGACGACTGCGGCTGCTGAAGCCGGAGTTCGGCGCGGACAAAAAACCGCTGTGGTTAAGCCCCACAGCGGTTTTCGTTGTTTATCCGACAGGCGTCGTTGTCGGAGTCGAGAAGTTGTAGCTCGTGCTGCTCTCCGTGCCGCGCGTGTCCACAATGGCGCTTCCGCCCTGCACGGTCACCCAGCCGTGCTCCATGCGCGCCTCCATCTCGCGGAGCGCTATGAGCTGTTCGGTCACCGATTCGGCGATAAGACGGTTCGCCTCGGCCTCCGCCTGCGCCTGAATGATCTTTGTCTGCGCGTCGATAGCAGCCTTGTCCTGGTCCGCCTGCGCGAGTATGACGCGCTGCTGCGCCTCTATCTCAACGCGCAGACGCTCCTGCTCGGCAGTCTCGACCGCCTTCTTTGCCACCGCCTCGGCGCGTATCGCTTCCTCGATCTCGTCGCCCGCATCGGTATCGGTGAAGGTTATCGAGTAGAAGCTAACGCCGTTCTGTCCCAGTCGCTCGCTGAGGTCGTGCTCTATCTTAGAATATACATCGTTTCGCGACTCACCGAGCACGTCGATGACGTTGTACTGCGTTGTTATCGTCTCTATCGAGCGCTGCACGGTCGGGGCTATCAGCGATGCGTTCATGTTGTCCAGCGTGCGGAACTGCTTGAATATCTGGAACGCGTGCTGCGTGTCAACGCGATATTTAATGTCCACGTCGATGTTTATATACTGCGCGTCCTTCGTCTGACCGGACACCTCCTTCAGGCTCTGTGTCTGGACCTCGGTGGACATCAGGTAAACTGTGTCAAACGGGCTTTTGACACGCAGACCCTCGGGCAGCGTCTCCTCGCTGACACCGGTGAACGGCGAGTAGATTATGCCGACATTGTTCGCCGGAACGACGGTATAGCACCCGAACAGCGCGATAAGCAGTCCAAACAGCGCCAACACCTGGCGTCCGCCGCACTTGAACTTGTACACACCGTCCACCTTGCGGAAACCGAGAGCGATGAACAACACGACCACCGCTATGCCCGCAGCTATAACAAATTGCATACTGTTTTCCTCTTTTCGCTTTGATTTCTGTCCCTCGGGACGATATAATTATACCCTATCCGACAGACATAAGCAACCTTCAAATTTACCATCTTTCGGTTACCTTAGGTAAATTAAATTACCCTATATATGATAAACTCTCGTTTTCTTCGTTTTTCTCGCTTATTCTTTCGATTTCACAGTTGAACTATCCGGTAGATCATGTACACTATCACTATCACGCCCGCGCCCACGATCATCGCGTCTCCCCTGTCCATCCGCATCCCCTTTTTCTTACGGAGCAGCGCGTCGGTAAGACATATCGCCATCTCTATCGCGGCAAGTCCGATGAGCAGGCAGAAGCTGACGAGGTCGTTGCCCCAAAACCATATAGACAGCAGCAGATACGCGATTATGGGAATGAGCACGATTACCTTAAATTTTGGTATGACATTCTGCTTTTCAAGCGGCTTTCTGTTAAACTTTGCCATACTTTTCTCCCTTAAAACTCGTTATACACGAATGCGACCGATTCGCCGTCACTCAGCACCCACATAAGGAGCAGCGCAGCGGCTATCGCACCCATCATCAGCGCGTATATCGCGGTGTGGTCATAGCAGAAATCCTTAATACGCGTTATAATACTCGACAAGCGCTTTATCAACTTCGAGCCACCCCTTCCATCCGAGATGCATTATATCGCAGAGGAAATACTCCTCATATTCGTAACCTGTCAGGTCGAGAAGCGTCACATTGTCGTACTCCAAAACGATATTGCGCACGTTTTCATAGTATTCGGCGCGGCGTTCGGCGGTAAATCCGGTGTAGTCCGACCAATCGCCATGCAGCGGAACATGGACGAACATCGGGCTTATCCCCTTCAGCTTACACACGTCAAGCAGCAGCCGCAGATCTGCGTATTCCTTCGACTGCGAGTAGCTGAGATCGGCGTCCTTGTCCTTCTGCTGTGCGAGCTTGCGACCGATATAGGTCGTGTAGTAGTCGTTGAGGATACCGACCTCGTTGTTGTCGGTGGCGGCCTCCGCCTCGGCTGTCGCCGTCGAAACCGCCGCGTCCCAGTCTATCGTGACAAGCGGCGCTTCCCCGCTTGTATCGGAATTCGGATGCTGCTCCCACGCGTCGGATATCATCCGCTGCGCCGTGGCGCCGTCCTTGACTTCAAGCAGCCATCGACTCGCGGCGGTGTACGGCGCTATGAGCGCGCGGGTCATCGAGTCTCCGTCCGTGACGCTTTTCGCGAGCATCGACGCCGCGGTGTTCTCCCTCTCGCTGTTCGTCGCCACAGCGTACTCGTCGAGAAGCTCGTCCACCCGCGCGGAGAAACGCTGCTTCATCTCCTCGGGGATGCTGTTGTCGCTCATCAGCGTCAGGTACTGCTGCTCGGAGAAATTTGCCATGAACAGGTCAGGCGCGATGCCGCCCTCCACAAACGACTGCGGCGAGGTTATCAGCACCACCTTCTTACCCGCGAGCGTGTCCCCGCATGCCGCGATAGACAGCGCGTGTATCAGCGACTGGCAGCTCCCTCGGCCGACAAGGTTTACCACGAACTCCTGCCTGTTTTCGGCAAAGAAGTTGGAGGGATGTGTCGATATGTCGGTGGTCCGCAGCTCGCTCGAGCCGTATACAGTAATAACATCATAGCTGTCGGCACGCTCGTCGACCGCGGACTTCGTCGCATACCACTCGGTGAGCGCTCGTCCGGCGATCTTCTCCACGTCGGTCGACGCGCAGAGACTAATCGGCAGATCACCGCCGCAGCGGCCCATCCACCCGCCAATAGCTCCCAGCGCTATCGCCACGACAAGCAGGCTCGCGGCGACGGTAAGCAGAAACTTCTTCACGCGCGCTTCTCCACTTCCGCAATTATCATCGCGGGCGTAGCGAGCTGACTGCGCTCAAGCTCGGTCGGCTCAAGCTTTACGCCAAGCTGCTTTTCGACCTCGACAAACAGGCTTATCACGCCGAACGAGTCGAGGATGCCCTCCTCGAACAGCTCGGTGTCCGCCTCAAGCTCGCCCGGCTCCGCGCCGCAGATGTCCTCGAGAATCGCCATAATCTTTTCCTTCATAAATATCACCTCGTTATATTATGCGGCCGCTGAATATCAGCAAGCCGAAACTGAACAAATGGAACGTGATAAGCACCAAAACTATCTGTCCGACCATGCTTTTCTTTATCTTCTTAAAGCGTTTCCAGCGCGTGTCCAACAGGTCGTTTACGCACATCAGCGCGCCGTGATACGCGCCGTAGATGAGGTACGCCGGAGTCAGTCCGTGCCACACGCCCATCGTCATCATCGTTATGACATAGCCGATGTAGGAGCAGGTGCGGCGGTCCTTGAACCACTCACCCTTCAACGCGGCGGCGCAGAATCTGGTGTAGACGTAGTCGCGCAGCCAGGTCGAAAGCGATATGTGCCAACGCGACCAAAAGTCCTTCATATCAACGCTCAGAAACGGCAAATTGAAGTTATCCGGCATTTTTATGCCCAAAACATACGCCGTTCCGACTGCCATCAGGCTGTATCCCGCAAAGTTGAAGAACAGGAAGAAAGTGTAGCCGTACATGTACGAAACAGTTGCGCCAAGCCCCGATTCTGGCAGAACAGCAAGCCAATTCGCGTAGATAAAGTTGCCGATAACAAAGTTCATCAGCGCGCCGAACATCAGCTTCCATATCCCCTTGCGCGCCAGCTCGGCATACTCATCGCGCGTCGGTTTGTTCTCCAAATCGACAACGAATCGGCGGTAGCGGTCGATAGGCCCGGAACTTACCGACGGGAAAAACAGCAAAAAGTAGCTGAAATCCGCTATCTTAATCTCGCTTATCAGACCGTCGTATATCTCAATAAGCACCTGCACCGAGCGGAAGGTCATATAGCTCACGCCGACCAGTCGGAAAAATCCGAACACATCGCTGACCGCCTGCAACTTTACGGTGATGAGCGGCGCGAGCGATATAAGCAAAAACAGCCACAAAACAGGGCGTCTGCTGCATTTTGCGCGTATTTGCAGGTATATCTGTACACACAACAGCTCAAGTATGTAGAACCCCGCGAGGCACGCCTTCGACTGCCAGGTGTCGAACACGCAGAGCAGCACCGCGACCGTCGCGAATAGGCCGTACCACTTGAGCCTTATCTCGCACAGGCCGAGTATCACCGCCCCGACAAGCACCGCCGCAAGAACGATGAAGAACAACAATCCGTCGTAAAGATTCATAAATCCTCCAAAAATCGCCTTACAGCAGCTCTTTCAGCTTTTTCCTGTCCACTTTTCCGTTAGTGTTCAACGGGAACGATTCCACCGCTGTTATCTTGCGCGGCACCATGTAGCTGGGCAGGAACTCGCGCAGCGCGTCCTTTATCTTGATCGAGCGCTTGAGGTTGGTCAACCCGTCCGGCTTCTCGAGCAGGACAAACGCCGCGAGCGACTGAACTTTTTCACCCTCATAAACCGGCAGAACCGCCGCGCGCGAGATATTTTCTACCTTTACCAGGTTGTTTTCCACGTCCTCTATCTCGACGCGGAATCCGTTGAGCTTTATCTGATTGTCCAGCCGTCCGCAATAGTAATAGAGATTGCAGTGACGGAACGCCGCGTCGCCGGTGCGGTAGCCCCTGCGCCCTGTTGCGTCGTCAAAGAAGAACGACTTCTCGGTCAGATCGGGACGTCCGAAGTAACCCGGTCCGACGCTTTTTGAGAGTATCAGCAGCTCGCCCTGCTCTCCCTCCGGCACTTCCTTCCCCTCCTCGTCGACGACGCGGAAGCGCACCTCGCCAAGCGGTTCGCCTATCGGTATCTGAAGCTCATCCGCCGCCATCGCCGCGGTTATTTCGGAGGCGGTCACGAGCACCGTCGCCTCGGTCGGGCCGTATGTATTGATAACTTTTGACTGCGGAAAGCTCTCGAAAAGTCGGTCTACCAGCTTGTGTGTGAGCACTTCTCCGCAGAAAATGAACTTCTCAAGTTTCGGCATCAGCGACGCGTCGAACTTCTCCGACGGCGTGCACATCTCCGCAAACGACGGCGTGGATACCCAGACCGAAACGTCCGATTTCGCGAGATTTTCAAACAACTCGCCGAGATTTTCGACCATTTCGTGGTCGATAGTGTACAGCGTCATTCCACGGCTCATGCCGAGCCATACCGACACGACCGACACGTCGAACGAGTAGCTTATCTGGTTCAAAATTACCTTTTCTTCGCCGCTTTCGTCGACAAATCCGCCGAATTCACGCTCCAAATTCTCGACGTTCTCTACCGCGATCGGCACACCCTTGGGCTTTCCGGTCGAGCCGGAGGTAAAGAGTATGTACGCATAATCCGAACCTTTTGCCCAATTTTCCGGCGAAACCTCACGTCCGCGATACTTTTCAAGCACACTCCGCAGCGCGTCGGCGTCGAGCACCTCGTCCGCCTTCATGCCGGTGTCGTAGAAGTCGACCGCGGCCTTTGCCTGCACGTCCTCGGCTATCTGCCGCGCGCGGTCGGGCGGTACGGTCGTGTCCACCGGAACATACGCGCGACCTGCCTTGAGCGATCCGTAGACGCACGGAAGCATCAGCGTCTCCTTGTGTCCGTATATTATCACCGGCGTGCGGTCGTCGCCGAAGCGGTCGATAAGCCACGCCGCAAAAGCGTCGCTCAGCGCGTCCAGCTCGGCAAAACTTAGGCGCTCATCGCGATTGATGAGCGCTGTCCTGTCGGTTTTCGCGTACTTCTTTATACCCTCAAGCAGAAACATCGAACTGCCTCCTTACTCGCAGGCGGGATAGTCGTCGGCGTTCCAGCGATGTGTCGCCGAAAACTCCTCGTCGGTCTTTAGCAGCATGGTGTGCGGCTTTCCGCCGGTGTGGTTGCGGCCGAACAGCACGTCGATGTGGCGGTACGAGCCGTCCTCCAACTGCACGATGACCCAGCCGTGCTCGGTCCATGTGCCATCCTCCGCAAGAAAGTCACCCTTGACCACCACAGCGGGCGCTCCGAGCGTGTCGGCGAACACCTTCATCAGCGCCGCCTGGTGCTCACACGCGCCGCGAAGCGTGGTTATAGTATAGGTCGCAAGCTCGTCGACAAGCTCGTCGGTGTAGCCGTTCGAGAGGTCCACCGAGACATACTTGTACTTGAGTGTGGACACCATCCAGTCGAACACCGCAGTTATGCGCTCGACCTGCGTGCCGTTTGCGGGGCACTCCGAGGCTATCACCGCCGCGACCTCGGTCTCGAGCGTACCGTCACCCGACACCGGACTGTTCGACGGCTCTACGCTTGGCGCAACACTCGGCGCCGCGCTCGGGGCGGTCGACGGTTCGTCGGTGGGATCGCTGCTCGGTTCGGCACTCGGCTCGGTCGACGGATCTTCACTCGTCGTTGCACTCGGAACGACCGACGGCTCAACACTCGGTTCGACCGAAGGTGTCTCGCTCGGCGGAGTGGTCGGTTTTCCTGAGTTCCACGGGCTCGGCGGAGGAGTTATCGCGCCGCCGAAATCTTCACATCCCGCGCATCCAAGCAGCAGCGTCGCCGCGAGGATGAGCGCAAAAAAACGTTTCATCTGTTACTCCCCGATAAGCTGCTCGGCGGTCACGCCGATCGCATTCACAGCGTTGTCCTGGAACTCGAAGTACAGCGACGCGCCCTCGCTCTCGGCGTTCGACGCGGGCAGGATATAGTAGAACATGAAGTTTGTCTCCTGCGTCGGCTCGCCGTATGCCTCTATAACCTGCTCACGGCTCGCGCCAAAGGTTATACCCTTCGCGGTAGTCCAGTCGCCGCCGTGGACATACATCTCACAGACGATGTCCCTGTCGCCGTCCGGACGGGTGGAGAAGTCGATGCTGTCGCTGCCGTAGCCGTACACCTTGTCCATGCCGTCGTAGGCGCAGCTCATCGCCTCCGAGTACTCATAGTTCTCGCCGAAGTCGGCGATAATATCGTCGATATACACGTCGCACTTATACTCGGTGCCGCCTTTCTTCAGCACGAGATCGCTTGCGGAAAATCCGGCGACCGGCGCGGTCGGGTCCGACGACGGCATCTTTTCATCCTCGCCGCAGCCGACAAGCGCAAAACACATCACAAGCGCGAGCATCATTGCAAAAAACTTTTTCATCATGGATTACCTCCAAAGCACAAACTGTATGTATTATACTACGCACAGACGGCCAATACAAGCCTCAAGGTGCACAAAAGCGAGTGCCAATTACTGATATTCGGGGTTGTTCAGCTTCATTTCCTCCCACTGTTCGCGGGTGATGAGCATCTGTCGCGGTTTTGCCCCCTGGAAGGGCCCCACTATCCCCCGCTGCTCGAGCTGATCCATCAGTCGACCGGCGCGGCTGTAACCAAGTTTCAGACGGCGCTGCAGCATCGACACCGACGCCTGCCCGGTCTCGAGCAGCACATCCACCGCCTGCGGCAGCATCTCGTCGTAGTCGCCCTCGCCGTCGCCCGAGCCGGAGGATATGCCGTCTCCGCCCTCCTGCGCCGCCTTGTCGATGTGGCTCAAAACCTCTTCGGAGTAGGAAGCCTCGCCCGACTGCTTGATAAAGTCGACGACCTTCTCCACCTCTGACGAGCTGACAAAGCAGCCCTGAACGCGGGTCGCCTCGCGCGAACCGACCGGCAGGTAGAGCATATCCCCGTGTCCGACCAGCTTTTCCGCGCCGGACGCGTCCATGATTATTCGGCTGTCCAGCGAGCTGCGCACGGTGAACGCCACGCGGCTCGGGATGTTCGCCTTCATCAGTCCGGTTATGACGTCCGAGCTCGGTCGCTGTGTCGCGATGACAAGGTGCACGCCGGATGCGCGTCCCATCTGCGCAACGCGGCAGATCGATTCCTCGACCTCCTTTGCCGCGACAAGCATCAGGTCGGCAAGCTCGTCGATGAGCACCACCAGTCGCGGCAGGCGCTTCATGCCTTCGTGTGCCTCCGCCACCGAGTTATATTCGTCAATGTTTCGCGCGCCGGCGTCGCGGAACTGCGCGTAGCGCTGCATCATCTCGTGGACCGCCCACTGAAGCGCGCCCGCAGCTTTTTTCGGATCGGTAACCACCGGAATGAGCAGGTGCGGTATGCCGTTGTACACGTTCAGCTCGACCATCTTCGGGTCGACCATGATGAGCCGCACATCGTCCGGCGACGACTTGTAAAGCAGGCTGATTATCAGCGAGTTCATGCACACCGACTTACCCGAGCCGGTCGTTCCGGCGATGAGCATATGCGGCATCTTCTCGATGTCTCCGACAAACGCCGTGCCGCTGATGTCACGACCAAGCGCGAACGCGACCGGCGACTTGCTGCTCGCGAATTCGCGGCTTTCGATAAGCTCGCGGAGCGACACCGTCGCGACAGTCTTGTTCGGCACCTCGATGCCGACCACCAGGCTCTTGTCGGGTATCGGTGCGATACGCACGCCGGATGCGCCCAGCGACAGCGCGATGTCGTCCGCAAGTCCGGAAATCTTTGCCAGCTTCACGCCTCGGTCAAGCTCCAGCTCATACCGCGTGACCGACGGTCCGCGCGTCACTCCGACTATCCGCGCGTCGATGCCGAAGCTTTGCAGCGTCTCGCCCAGACGGTCGGCGTTCATCTTCATCTCCGCAGTCGCATCGGACGCAACGACCGGCGGCGCGGGCTTTAACAGCTCGGTGGACGGATAGACATACCCCTGCTGCACCGACGCGGCTCCTCGGCCCAGCTCTGCCGCTACACCCGCCGCGACCTTGTCCTCGCCGTTTTTGTCGGCGATGGTGTCCACTATCTTTGTGTCCTGCGTATGCGACACCGCCGGACGCAGCGTCGGCGTCTTTATCGGTTCCTCTATCACCTCGCCGGTGCTCGGGTCGACGGATATCTCCTCCTCCGGCTCAGGCTCCGCGACAGGCATCCTTCGCAGCTCGTCCATCGCCTGCATCGCGCGGACATTCGCGGCGACCTCCTCCGCTATGTGCTCGACCGCCGCAGCGCCCTCGCTTACAAGATCGGAGTTCAGGTCGAGCGGCGGCACCGGGTCGTCCGGCCCCGCGACTTCGTTGGGCAGCCGACCGAGGTCGTGCTCAGCGCTCGACTCGTTTATTCCGTTTATCATCTCGTCTGGCGATATCACGCCCTCTGCGCGCTCACGAAGCAGGCGCTTGCGCTCGCGGCGCTCCTTCCATGTCTCGTGGTGCTCCGGCTCGTCTTCGTCCTTTGGCGACGGCACGTCGAAGTTCTTCGCTACGGGTTTCGGCTCCTCCTCCGCAACCACTTCCACTGCCTTCTCGACCGGCGCTTTGACCTTTACCGGACGCTCGCGCTCCGGCTGTTCCTCGTACGGCACGCGCTCGTGCTCTCTTGCGCGCTTGACTATCGCCTTTATCTGGCGATTTGCCGCGACGGCTATCGCCGCGATAAGCATAGCGATAAGTATTACCGCGCTGAGCGCAGTCCCCAGACCGCTGCGCATACCCCACGCGACAAGACCGCCTATCATTCCGCCGGAAGCTCCGCTCGCACCCGCCTTGTACAGCTCGCCGAACATTGCAAATCCAAACGTGTACTGCGTCGTGTCGCCGAACAGATGCGCTATCGCACCGGCGATCGGCGCGGCAATCAGCGTGCATGTCACGCGTAGCCGCACAGGTCGTCCGCGATGGAAAAGCAGCATTGCCGACGCTATGAGCAGCGCGAACGGCAGCAGCCACATACCCCATCCGACAAGTCCGCAGCCGAACTGCCACAGGAACTTGAGCACCGGCGCGTCCTGTCCGAACATCGCGAACAGCGTGCACAGCCCCAGCACGAAACACACGCCCGCGCCGACTTCGCGTCGGATCGGACGTGCGGGTGCCTTTTTCGCCTGAGCGTTTGCCGACGCGCCGTTGGAGGACGCAGCGGTCTTGGATTTTGCGCGCGACCCTCCCGAGGCCGAACGCTTTCCGGTAGTTTTCTTCTTTGTTTCCGCCATCTTCAGCCCACTTCCTTAAAAAATCGAAACTACTATCGCCGTTATTCCAGCTATCGCGCAGTAGAGCGCAAACCACTTGAAATTCGCCTTGGCTGCTATCCACCGCACCAGCTTTATCGCGAAGAATCCGCTTATTCCCGCGACCGCCATACCAACGAGATATATCGGCATCTGCGCCCAGTCTATGCCAGCCTCTATCGCGTCCGCGGTCTCGAGTATCGTCGCGCCGAGCACCGCCGGAAGCGACAGGATGAAGCTGAACCGCACCGCGAAGTCGCGGGTAAATCCGCGAAACACGCCCATCGTTATCGTCGAACCCGAGCGGCTTATGCCCGGGGTCACCGCCACCGCCTGCATCGCGCCGACGAGCAGTGCGTCGAGGATACCGGCGCTGCGCTCGGTCTTTTTGCCGCGCGTGAATCTGTCCGAAAGGATTAGCAGCACGGCGGTCACGATGAGCGCGATGCCAACCGCCCATGGATAGGCGCGTATGCCCTCCAGATGACTCTTGAACGGAAGCACGACCACAAGCGGCATCGTCGCGACGAGCAGCAGAAGTATCATTCGACGCGGGGCGATGTCCCGCTCGCGGTTTGCGTCGCCTCGGCGGAACATTCCGAAGAACGCGCGCAGCAGCTCGAGTATATCCCTTCGAAACGCGATAAACACCGCGACAAGCGTTCCGAAGTGCAGCAGCACGTCGAAAAACAAGTTCGAGTTTTCCGCACTTTCCAGTCCGAAAAGGTTCTCAAACAGCACAAGATGTCCCGAACTGGACACCGGCAGGAACTCGGTAAGTCCCTGGATAAGTCCTAGGATTATCGAATGTATCAGCTTCATTTTTGCCTCCAACGCATGAAAACCGATTATGTAAACCTATTGTACCACGATTCGCTCCTCAAAGCAAGTCTATGCTTGAAAATCTCCCATAATTCGCGGAACAAAAAAGGAGCGCGCACGCCCCTTATATCCTGTATTTCAGATAGTCGCGCAGATCGCTTGAAACGACGCGCATGAGCGACCTCCGGCTTCCGTCCACCTGCCATATCAGCCGCGCTCCGCCGACCGTCTCCTCCTCGGTCTTTGGCAGCTCGGACGCGAACACCATATCAAGCGGCACAACGGTGTACAGCATCACTTCTCCTCCTTTTTCTCGTCGATCATGGCGTGCAGCGCGCCGAGCGCGTCCGCAAGTCCGCCCAGCTGGTCGATAAGCCCTATCTCGACCGCCTCCTCGCCGTAGATGACCGAACCCACGTCGGCTGCAAGCTCTCCGGTGCGCAGCATCAGCTCCTTGAACTTGTCCTCGGAGACGTTCGAGTTCTGCGTGATAAAGCGGATTATCCGCTCCTGTATCTTCTCGAAATAGTTGAATGTCTGCGGCACACCGATGATAACTCCGTTTATCCTCACCGGATGTATCGTCATTGCCGCCGACGGCGCGATAAACGACCGCCTCGCCGCCACCGCGAGCGGCACCCCTATCGAGTGACCTCCACCCAGCACGAGCGACACCGTGGGCTTTGCCATTCCCGCGATAAGCTCGGCTATCGCAAGGCCCGCTTCCACGTCGCCGCCGACCGTGTTCAGAAGTATCAGCAGTCCGTCAATCTCCGGACTCTCCTCTATCGCCGCGAGCTGCGGCATGACGTGCTCATATTTGGTCGTCTTGTTCTGCGGCGGAAGCACCTGGTGTCCCTCCACCTGTCCCACTATGACGATGCAGTGTATGTTTCGTCCGTTCGAGCCGGTGGAGATCGAACCGAAGTCCTCTATCTGCTGCATTTCCGCCTTTGCCTGCTCGGGCGCGTTCTGTTTGTCCACAAAAATCCCTCCAATTCACGCTTATACTGCGCAGACAGGAGGGATATTATGTATCATTTCTTCGGTTTTCTCAGTATCGCCCGCTCGCATCCGCCGGGCAGTTTCAACCTGTGCATAAGCTGATTTTTCGTCGCGCGGAACACACTTCGCTCGCCGTCCGCGCTTATCTCGAACATCTCACCGACGGTTATCGTGCGCACAGGAGCGTTCGGCCGCAGCAGCTCGAGCGGCTCGCCGACCTCAAACGGATTTTTCAGCGACGCGTATGCCCAGTCGCCGTCCATTCTCTCGACCACCGCCGCGACCTCCCAGTCACGGATGTATCGCGAGTCGCCGGTGTACTGTATCCCCTCCTTCGGCAGTCCAAAGAAGAAGCCGCTGCAATAGGGGCGATGGCTGGTCTTTTCAAGCTCATCCCGCCACGCGGGGTCGAACGGTCGACCGGCGGCAAGGTCGTCGAGCGCGCCGCGATAGGCGCGTGTGACCGCCGCCGCGTAGTACTCGCTCTTGGCGCGTCCCTCTATCTTCAGGCTGGACACTCCCGCCGCGACCACCTTGTCCAAAAACTCGATGGCGCACAGGTCTCGCGAGTTCATAATATACGAACCCTCGGGGTGCTCCTGTATCTCGTAATACTCGCCGGGTGTGCGCTCCTCCACCAGATGATACTTCCAGCGGCAGGGCTGCGCACATTCGCCGCGATTTCCGTCACGTCCGGTCATGTAGTTTGAAAGCAGGCAGCGTCCCGAAAAGCTGACGCACATCGCGCCGTGGACGAACACCTCGATCTCGAGGTCGGACGGCGTGTTCGCGCGTATCGACGCTATCTCGTCAAGCGACAGCTCACGCGCCAGTATCACCCGCGACGCGCCGAGCGAGTGCCACATCCGCGCCGACGCGCTGTTTGTTATGCCCGCCTGCGTGGACATATGCACCGCAAGCCCCGGCGCGGCGTTCTTGACCACCTCGAGCACGCCCATGTCGGCTACGATCGCCGCGTCGAATTCGCAGTCGGCGGCGAGCCTCGCAAGCTCTCCCGCGCCCGCAAGCTCGCTCTCGTGGGCTACGGTGTTTATCGTCAGATACGCCTTCGCGCCGTACGAACGGACAAGCTCCGCCGCTTTGCGAAGCTCGTCCTCGTCAAAGTTTCCGGCAGCGGCGCGCATCCCGTACTTCTTCGCCGCCATATACACCGCGTCCGCGCCGTAGGCAAGCGCCATACCGAGCTTGGACATATCCCCCGCCGGAGCGAGCAGTTCCGGTCGGCCCATATCAGTTTCCTCCGTAGACGCCGGGGTTTGCGGCAATTATCGCCGCGTGTTCCTCGGCGGTGCGGGCAAACTCGTGCGTGCCGTCCTCGGTCAGCGCGTAGAAGTAGTAGTTGGTGTCGGTCGGGCGCAGAGCCGCGCGTATCGCCGCGATACCCGGATTGCATATCGGTCCGGGCGGCAGTCCCTCGTAGAGATATGTGTTGTAGGGACTGTCGATGGCAAGGTCGGCGTTTGACAGATACTCCTTGCGCTCGGGCAGGGCGTACTGTATCGACGCGTCGATCTGGAGCAGCGGATGCTCCCAGCCCTCCAGGCGGTTGTGGATTACCGACGAGATGGTCGGCATCTCCGCGCTCGAAGCTGCCTCCTTTTCGATAAGCGACGCTATCGTCAGCACCTCGTGCACCGTATATCCCGCTTCCGCAGCCTCGGTGCGCAGATCCTCGTCGAACTTCTTCGAGAAGTCGCTGAGCATTCGGTTTATCGCGTTGACCGGACTTTCGCCGACGTAGAACGTGTGCGTGTTCGGGAACAGATAGCCCTCCAGCCGGTTCGCGTCGCCGAGCGGACGGTCCGCAAGGAAGCTGTACTCAAAGTCGTAGTTTGCGCAGGTGTCCTTCAGCTCGTCATAGCCGCACACGTCGTTTTCGGCAAGGCGGGTTATTATCTGCTCAACGGTAAAGCCCTCAGGTATCGTGACCTCCACCGTCGCGCGATAGGACGAGTTCTCGCGCATAGCGTTTATCAGCGCGCGATAGTCCATCGTTGCGTTGACTTCGTAGACGCCGGGCGATATCTTCTTCTCCGCGTCAAACACCCATCCGAATATGTCAAAAAGCCATGGATGCTTTATCATATCCGCGTCTCGCAGCTTGTTCGCGACGTCCTTGACCTCGTCGGTGCTCTCCACCGAGATCATCGCCTGCTTGTCCTCGGCGGTCAGTCCGAGCAGGTCGTCGGCGCATATCCAGCCGAATCCCGCAAGCGCCGCCGATATTCCTATGACCACGAGCATCCAGATAAGCGCACCGGCACAGCCGAGCCTGCGCTTAGGCTTGCTCTTGCGGCTCTGTGTCGTCTTACGGCTGTCGACAGCCACCTCCGACGCCTCCTCCTTTACCGTCTTTGCGACGCTCTGCTCTATGGTCGCCTCCATCGTCTTGGACGCGGTACTTATGCGAAGCACGCGTGTGTCGGTGATTATCGCGTTCATCCGAGCGTCGTGCTCCTCCACCGGAACGCTCGGACGCAGCTCATCCTCGCGAACGAGCGCGACCTTGGTGCCGCGGAAGTTCGCGAGCCATCGGTCGTAGTATCCCTTGCCGTGCCCCACGCGCGTTCCGTCCTCGCCGAACGCCACTCCCGGTATGAGCGCGAGCTCGATATCCGAGGCTGGCGTTGCGGGCAGGTCTCCCGCGGGTTCGGGTATACCCAGCGCACCCGGCGCAAGTTCATCCGACGACCGTATCTCCACCGCCGACATATCTTCGCCGTCTATGCGCGGCACAAAGACTCGCCGTCCGCTTTTGATGAGCGCGGGGATGAGCTTTCGCGTGTTCACCTCGCTGTCCATAGAGACATAGCAGAACACGCTCGACGCCTCGCGCAGCTCGGGCATATCCGACAGTCTGCGAAGTATCGCGGCATCCTGTTCAGCCGCGCGCTGCGGGTCGATATTCTTCGCGCTCTCGCTCGCAAGCTGGCGCACCTTTGCCTTCTTCTCAAAAATATCCATCAGCAAAACACCATGTTCATGTACGGCGCAGGTCCGCCGCCCAGTATTATCGCCGCAAACTCGCCGGGCTGCAACGCCGCCTGTCCCTGCCGTTTGCCCACTTGAACCTCTCCGTCGGACACGGCATATCGCGCCGACACGCGCAGTTCCTCGTCCTCGACCTCTATCGCAATGTCGCCCGGACGACGCTTTGTCGCGCACTCGAGCAGCGCCGCGCAGTCGATGGCTCGCACCATGCCGAACCTCTCCGCACCGTGCGGACACGCGGGCGCGCACAGGATGCCCTCCTCCGCGCCGACGCGTTCAATCGCCGCACGCTGAAGCGCGATAAACGCGGATTCGTCCTCACAGAACAGCTCGTCAATGACCGCGCGCCCATCGCTCGGATGGAAGAACGCATATCCCGCAAGCTTGCCGTCCCGCTCGCACGCGAGAATACCGCCGCCGAGCGCGATCTCACCGTCGGCCGCCGCGCGCCACATCTCGTCGGTGCGCATCAGGTGACCGCGCCACCGTGTCACCTCGAACATCTGCGAGTTGCACTCGGCGGCGCGCTCCGGCGGCAAATCGACTATCTTCTCCTCCGCCGTGCCGAGCAGCTTCAGCTTTATCGGCGCGCGCTCTATCATGAAAAACTCGGCAAATCCGAGCCGACGATACGCGTCG
>CAZBNJ010000021.1:0-29428 GCA_964493515.1 uncultured Oscillospiraceae bacterium
ACCGAATAAATCGAACGTATGCGGCATACCCTTTTTGAGGAAACATCTCAAAAGGAGGTATGCCGCATGGACTATCAGAGACGACGAATCGTTCGCGGCAAAAGGGTGCAGCCCGATTCGATACGCGCGCGCTCGCGAACGGTTCGACTTGTCGCGGCGCTCGCGGTCGTGGGAGTCCTCGCGGGAATTCGCGCGTGGGCGCCGAAGGCGAGCGAGGCGGTGAGCGGGTTTGTGGACAAAAATCTCACCGGCAGCGTCGACTACGGCGCGGCGCTTGGTGCTCTCGGACGTGCCGTCAGCGGAGAGGGGACGTTCCGGGCGGTGTGGAACGCGCTGGATGGGGACAGTGTGCAGACATCGGGGGAGAACGCGGTGGTCGCGAGCGGAGGCGGTGACTTTGCGCTCGGACTGGACGACACCCCGCAGTCGGCTACTGTGGATGAGCTGAACGAGGCGGTCGACCCCGGATACGAGGAGCTGCTCCTGCCCTTCCCGGAAGGGGATGAGGACAAGGATGACGATACGCCGGACAAGGTGAGCTACGAATATCTCGTGCTCGACTTCGACTACACAATGCCGGTGGACGGCGTGAAAACGAGCGGATTCGGATACCGCATACATCCGCTGACCGGCAAGCGCAGCTTTCACTATGGCGTGGACATCGGCGCGCCGCAGGGCACGGCGATCGGCTCGTTTGCCGACGGCACGGTCGAGCAGGTCGGCTACAACTCGGTATACGGGAACTATATGTTCATCCGCCACGCCGACGGCATCCTGACCTTCTACGGCCATTGCAGCTCGATAAGCGCGGTGGAGGGACAGCTCGTGAAGATGGGCGACAAGGTGGCGAAGGTCGGTTCCACCGGATGGTCGACCGGGCCGCATCTGCACCTGGAGGTACGCTCGGGAGATACGATACTCGACCCGACCAACTATCTGAGCTTTGACTGACGGCGCGCTGCGGCTCGGACGACTGGAGCTGCGCGCGGGATTCATAGTCGTCGCTGCGGCGGGAATGTTGTTCGCGCCGGTAGGACTGCTCGTGTGCTTCCTTGCCGCCGCCGCGCTGCACGAGCTCGGTCACATCGCGGTGCTTTACGCGCTCGGCGGTCGGGTGGAGAGGATATGCATGTCGGCGATAGGCGCGGAGATCGTCTGCCGCAGGGAGCGCTTGAACTACAAGAGGGAGCTTGCGGTCTGTCTTGCCGGACCGGTCGCAAGCGCAGCGGCCGGCGTGGGGTGCGCGTTTTTGGCGCGAGCGCTCGCAAGCGACCAGCTCTACATATTCGCGGGAGCGAACATACTGCTCGGCGCGTTCAATCTGCTGCCGGCGCGCGGTTTGGATGGCGGAGGAGCGCTGCGCATAGCGTCGCTTATGGCGTTTGACAGGGAGGTCGCGGCGCTCGACCTGCTTCACTACGCCGTGGGTGCGGCACTGATGATACTGGGACTGTGGGCGGCGGCAAACGGAGGATTCAACCTTGCGCTTGTGTGGATCGCCGTGTGGGTGCTGATGAGCGGAAAAGATACCTGAGAACCGTCCGTTTGGGCGGTTCTTGTTGCGCTGTCCGGCTGTTTGTGGTATAATCGTGAAAAAGGAGAGAAATGAAAAACGACGCGAAGGAGACATACATGATAATTGACCAAAACATACCGTACAGGCACATAATCATGCGGCTCGACCCGCAGAACTACGTCCGCCGCGAGCCGGCGCTGCCCGACGGGTACAGCTTCCACAGATATGAGGACGGCGACGAGCGGTCGTGGGCGCGGATACAGCACTCGGTAAACGAGTTTCCGACGGTGGAGGAGGCGCTCGAATACTACTGCGGCTGGCCCAAACAGTACGGCGCGGAATACCTGAGCGGCACACAGTTTTTCGTGAAGTCGCCGCAGGGCGAGCTTGTTGCTGACGCGATGCTGCGTCCGGTAAGAGAAAACGACCCTCATTTGCGGGTGACGAGGCTCGACTGGGTGGCATGTATGCCGGAGCATCAGCGCAAAGGGCTTTCCGCAGCGCTTTTGCGGTATATCCTGAACGACGCGGTCGAGCGCCGACCGAGCGATCCGATATACCTGCCGACGCAGCCCGGAAGCTATGCCGCAGTGCGGATGTACTGGAACCTCGGCTTCCGTGTCTGCCGCACGAGCGCGATAGACGACGAGGAAAAGCCGGACGCGGAGGCGATGGAGATAATCGCGCCGTTCTATCCTGATGGATTCGGGGAAGTGCTTGTAAAAACGATGGTTGAGTGAGGAATTTGAGATGACCGAACAGCTTGAACGGATACTCGCGCGCGTGGAGCGCCCTGCGCGATATGTAGGCGGCGAGTATGGACAGATAATCAAGGACAAGAAGGATGTGGACACGCGCGTTGCGTTCTGCTTTCCCGATACTTACGAGGTGGGAATGTCCAACCTCGGGCTTCGCATACTCTACGGCATCAAGAACAACATGGACGGCGTATGGTGCGAGCGCGTGTTCGCACCGTGGGGCGACATGGAGGACGAGATGCGGCGCGCGGGACTTCCGCTGTACGCGCTTGAGTCGGGCGATCCGATAAAGGACTTTGAGCTCATCTGCTTCACGCTGCAGTGCGAGATGAGCTACACCAATGTGCTGAACATGATAGACCTCGCGGGACTGAAACTGCGCGCAAAGGACCGCACCGACATCTTTCCGCTGATAATCGCGGGCGGAAGCTGTGCCTACAACGGCGAGCCGATGGCTCCGTTCGTCGACGCGTTTGTGCTCGGCGAGGGCGAGGAGATGAACGTCGAGGTCGTGAAGTGCATACAGGACGCGAAGCGCGAGGGCTTGCAGGACAAGCGCGAGCTGCTTCTCCGACTTGCGAAGATACCCGGGGTGTATGTCCCGTCGTTCTACGATGTCGAGTACAACGAGGACGGCGCGGTGAAGTCGATAACGCCGAACGAGGACGTGCCCGCGCGCCCGCAAAAGCGCATCGTGACCGACCTCGACAATATGTATTTCCCGTGCGAGACGGTCATACCGTCAACCGAGGTCGTGTTCGACCGCGTGACGCTGGAGATAATGCGTGGCTGCATACGCGGCTGCCGATTCTGCCAGGCGGGACAGATATACCGCCCGGTGCGCCGCAAGTCGCCACAGGTGCTCATTGAGCAGGCGAAGCGCAGCCTCGAGCACTCGGGCTACGAGGAGGTGTCGCTCGCGTCGCTTTCGACGAGCGATTTCAAGGGACTCGGCGAGCTGTGCGACGGGCTTATCGAGTTCTGCGAGCCGCGAAAGGTAAACCTGTCGCTGCCGAGCCTGCGCGCGGACAACTTTTCGTTTGAGCTGATGGAGCGGGTGCAGAAGGTGCGCAAGAGCGGGCTTACTTTCGCCGCCGAGGCGGGGACGCAGCGCCTTCGCGACGCGATAAACAAGAACGTGCGCGAGGAGGAGCTTGCAAACACCTGCCGCATCGCCTTCGAGGGCGGATATTCGACGCTGAAGATATACTTCATGATCGGACTTCCGACCGAGACCGACGAGGACGTGGAGGCGATAGCCGGACTGTGCTACCGCATGTGGAAGCTCGCCAAGGAGTGCGCGACATCCGGTCGCGGCGTGCGGATAACCGCGTCGGTGGCGTGCTTTGTGCCCAAGGCGTTCACTCCGTTCCAGTGGGAGAAGCAGGACACCCGCGACGAGTTCCTGCGCAAGATAGAGCTGCTGAAAAAACGGATGCCAAAGGCGATAAATCTCGACTGGCACGAGCCGTCGACCAGCTATCTCGAGGCGGTGTTCGCGCGCGGAGACCGAAGGCTTGCGGACGTGCTGGAAGCCGCGTGGCGCAAGGGCGCGAAGTTTGACAGCTGGAGCGAATATTTCAGCCTGGAGCGCTGGATGGAGGCGTTCAAAGAGGTCGGCATCGACCCCGATTTCTACGCGCTGCGCGAGCGCGACGAGGACGAGCTTCTGCCGTGGTCGCACATCGACGTCGGCGTGAGCTTTAAGCATATGCTGAACGAGCGTCACGCCGCGTATCGCTCCGAAATATCGCCCGACTGCCGCGTGAAGTGCACCGGCTGCGGCGCGAACTGCCTGCTCGAAGGAGGTCACAAGTGCGATGAGTGAGATGAGGCTGCTGTTTGAGAAGCGGGGCAGGGCGAAGTATCTGTCCCAGTTGGACTGTATGCACACGTTGACGCGCGCCTTTACGCGGGCGGGATTCAAGCTGAAATACTCGCAGGGATTCAACCCGCACCCGAGACTGTCGGTGGCGCACCCGTTGCCGGTCGGTGTGGAGGGATACGCCGAGATGCCCGATTTCGAGGTGGAGGAGGAGCCGTCGGCGGATGCGCTCGAGCGGCTCAACGCAAGGCTTCCGGATGGAATTAAAGGCATAAAACTTTACACGCCCGACGCACCTGTAAAGGCATATACCTTCGCGGACTATCAGCTCGAATTCATCTACGACGGCGGCGTTCCGGACGGCGTTGCGGAGGTGTTCTCGCGTGAGAACATTCCGGTGACAAAAAAGAGCAAAAGCGGGATATCAGAGATAAATCTGCGCACGGTATTCAGCGATATGGCGGAGCTGTCTCGAACGGACACGAGCATAAAGCTCTCTGTCCGTCTGGACGCGAAGAACGCGCCGATAAACCCGCGATATTTCGCCGACGCGCTTGCGAACGCGGGCATGAAGCCCGACTTCGCGAGGTACGCACGAACGGGATTTGTAATGATCTGACAGGAAAACTTGCGTTATCCGCACAGATTTGGTATAATAAACTGTTAGACGGAGGAGAAGCCGCTTGTTCAGTATCGTTGAAATGTTTTCCAGCGGCACGGTGTGGTATTTCATACCTGCCGCGCTTATCTGCATCATACTGCACGAGTGCGCGCACGGCTTTGCGGCGTACAAGCTCGGCGATCCGACCGCCAAGGCGATGGGCCGGCTGACGCTGAACCCGATAAAGCACATCGACCCGGTGGGACTGCTCGCGATGGTGCTGCTCGGCTTTGGATGGGCAAAGCCGGTGCCGGTGGACATGCGCTACTTCCGCAAGCCAAAGCGGGACATGGCGATAGTCGGACTTGCGGGACCGCTGATGAACTTTGTCATCGCGCTGGTGTTTGTGTTCGGCGCGACGGCTATCGAGGCGTACTGGGTCAGGACGTGGGATTTCAGCGACTTTTCGCAGATCGCCTACAATTTCTGCTACTTCACCGCGCTGCTGAGTGTCGGACTGGGAGTGTTCAACCTCATCCCGTTCTCGCCGCTCGACGGCTCGAAGATACTCGGCGCGCTGCTGCCCGACCGCGCGTACTACTTCATCCTGAAGTATGAGCGCTATGGCATGATGGTGCTCGTCGGGCTTATGCTTCTCGGAAACATCTTTCCGCAGTTCGACCCGTTCGGCGCGATCCTCGTGCCGGCACGCACGGCGATAATGGACGGTATGCAGTGGCTCGCACGGCTTCCGTTCGGACTGAACTATTGAACGAATATTTTGGAAGGGAGGGCGGACGATGGATAGCGAACAGCTGACTTTTCACCTCGACGGCGTTGTGCAGAGCCGTGAGGGCGCGCAGGACTTTGACGGTCCGCTCGACCTGATACTGCACCTGCTCAGCCGCAACCGCGTAGAGATAAAGGACATCCAGATATCGCTGATACTCGACCAGTATCTCGAGTGGATGCGCGCGCGCGAACGGCTGAACCTCGAAGTTGCAAGCGACTTTGTGGTCATGGCGAGCCATCTGGTGTGGCTCAAGACCCGCGTTCTGCTCTCGGCGGACGACGAGGAGACGCGCGAGGAGATGGAAAAGCTCATCAAATCGCTCGAGGAGCGCCAGAAGATGGAGGAGTACAAGAAGATGCAGCTCGGAGCGGAGTATCTGCTCGAGCACTCGGAGATAGGGCGCAACATCTACGTCCGACAGCCCGAACCGCTTCCGCAGGACAGGGACTATCGCTGGATGCACGAACCGACCGAACTGTTCAAGGCGATAGAGATGATACGCGAGCGCACAAAGCGAAAGCTTCCGCCGCCGGTCAGCGCGTTTCAGGGGATAGTGGGGCACGAGCAGTACCCGATGGTAGACAAGCTGAACGAGCTTGAGCAGAGATTCCTGTTCCGCCCGAAAGTGACGCTCGATGAGCTGTGGACGAGCTGCTCGAGCCGCACCGAGCTGATAGCGACCTTCCTTGCGCTGCTCGAGATGTGCCGAATGGGCGAGCTGCTTATCGAGCAGGAGGGTGAGGGCGACATCTATCTCCGCTCGTCGCGAAACGAGCGCACGGCGGACTAAAACGGGTCAAAGGCGGGTAATTTATGGATATAAACGATCTTGGCGCGGTGCTTGAGGGCATCCTGTTCGCATCCGGAGGCTCGGTTGCGCAGTCGAAGATAGCCGAGTCGCTGGAACTGCCGGAGGAGACGGTGGAGGCGGCACTCGAGAAGCTGGCGGGCGAGTATGGCTTTGAGCGCCGCGGTATGCGGATAGTGCGGATGGAGGACTCGTGGCAGATGACTTCGTCGCCCGAGTTTGCGGCAGAGGTGCGGCGCGCGCTTGAACTGCGCAAACCGCCTCCGCTGAGCCGTGCGGCGATGGAGGTGCTTGCGATAATCGCTTATTATCAGCCGGTCACGCGTATGTATATCGAGCAGATACGCGGCGTGGACAGCTCGTCGACGGTGGGCATCCTTGCCGAGCGCGGGCTGGTGGAGGACTGCGGATACATGGATGTGCCCGGACGGCCGAGGCTGTTCCGCACAACTGACGCGTTCCTGCGGACGTTCGGCATCGCAACGCTCGGCGACCTGCCGGATATCGGTGAGCAGGACGCGGAGATGCTGAAGGGCCAGATGCGGATAGGCGACGAAACCGCCGACGCGGAGCAGGAGACTATCGATCTTGAGGGCATTGAGCCGCCGGAGATATCCGAGGAGGACAGGGAGCAGACAGAGCCGAGCATCGACGAGGAGGACGCGGAGGGCAACCTCAAACGCCTTGCCGAGCTTGCGCGTATGAGCGCTCCACAGCCGAAGGACGGCGATGACGGATGACCGCGCTGATAGTTCTGGGCATCATCGCCGCGATATTTGTGGCGATAGGCTGTATCCGACTGGGCGTCGGCGCGAAATACGACGACAAGGGCTTTGCGGCGGAGGCAAAGATAGCGTTCAAAACGATAATGCTCTATCCGCGGCCGGAAAAGCCTGAAAAACCCGCAAAAGCCGAAAAGTCGGAAAAGGAGAAGCAGGAGAAGCCCAAAAAGGAGAAGTCCAACCCGCTCGATATGTTCGGAGGTATCGGCGGCGCGATAGACTTTGCGCGGGATACGATAGCGAGTTTCTTTAGGAGGGTGTACACCAACAGGCTGACGGTCGAGTTCGTCTCGGCAAAGAAGGACGATCCGGCGGCGGTCGCGACAAACTACGGCTACGCCTGCGCGGTTGCCGGGATAATTTCCACAGTGCTTGAGAACAATAGCAATGTGAAATATTACTCGATAAGGCTGGACATGGACTACGAGGCAGAAAAACCGCGGATAGCGGGCGAGATGAAGATCTCGGTATCTATTGGGCAACTGGTGCGTTTCGCCTTCTCAACGGTCGCGCGCCTGCTGATACTGATGGTAAAGAATCGCAGAAAGAAAGGTGGTACGGACAATGGAAAAGCCAATATCGAATATGCTTGACGTGACGCTGCGCCGTATAAAAGAGATGGTGGACGTGAACATGATAATCGGCGAGCAGATAGTGACGCCGGACGGTACGACCATCATTCCGGTATCCAAGCTCTCGCTCGGATTCGGCACCGGCGGCACCGAGTTTTCCAACAAGCACTCGAACAATCCGAACGCGAACTTCGGCGGCGGCGTAGGCTCGGGCGTACACATCACGCCGGTGCTATTCCTCGTCGTGCAGAACGGAAACGTGCGGATGATAACCGTCGAGCAGTCGGGCGAGAATCCGTTTGAGCGTATCGCCGAGCTTGCGCCGGTGGTGGTGGACAAGGTCGGCGCGTTCTTCGACAAGCGCAAGGAGAAGAAGGCGGCAAAGAAGGCTGCCGAGGCAGAGGAGATAACGACCGAGCCTGAGCACACCGAGCCTTCGGACGGCGCGCTGCCCGAAGTCCCGGCGGAATAATTCGTCACATAAAAAACACCGCTCTGTGCAATACTTGCATGGGGTGGTGTTTTTTTGATGAAAAAAGTAACTGTTATCCTGCTTATACTCGCGCTCGTTCTGCCGACCGCTGCACGGGCGGAGGGCGGAGCGCCGGGAGTGAGCGCCGCCGCGTGGGCGGTGTACGACGCGACCGCCGAGCGATTCCTCGCGACAGGCAACGCGGACGAGCAGCGCCGCATGGCATCGACTACCAAGATAATGACCGCGATCGTCGCGCTGGAGAATTTCCGGCTTGACGCGGAGGTGGAGTTTTCCCGGGAAATGATAGCCGAAGGCTCGTCGATGTACCTTCAGCTCGGCGAGAAGGTCGCGCTTTCCGACCTGCTGCACGGACTGATGATGATGAGCGGCAACGACGCGGCGCGCGCAGTGGCGAGCCTTGCGGACGGCGGCGAAGAGGGATTTGTGGAGCTGATGAACAAAAAGGCGGCGACGATGGGGTTGAAGTCCACGTCGTTTGCGAATCCGAACGGACTGGACGCGGAGGGTCACTACACGACCGCTCGCGAGCTTGCGCTCATCGCGGCGGAGGGAATGAAAAACGAGACGTTTCGCGAGATAGTTTCCACCGCCAGCGGCGTGTTCGCGGGGCGCTCGATGACAAATCACAACAAGCTGCTGCGGTCGCTGGACGGCTGCGTCGGGGTCAAGACGGGATATACGACCGGCGCGGGCAGGTGCCTCGTGTCCGCAGTGGAGCGGGACGGACGGCTGATAATCATAACCACGCTCTACGACCCGAACGACTGGGCGGATCACAAGGCGCTTGCCGAGTGGGCGTTTGAGCGTTACACACCGGTGGAGCTTGTGTGCGATGGAAGCGTCGTTGAGTATCTTCCGGTCGAGGGCGGTGTCTCGCCTAAGGTGGCGGTGCGCGCGTCGGACAGTCTTGTCCTGTCGCTGTCGACAGACGAGGCGGCGCGGGTGGAGAAAACGATATACCTTCCGAAATTCGTCTACGCGCCGATAGAACGGGATACGCGCGCGGGAGAGATAGTGTTTCGGCTGGACGGCGAGGTCATCGGCAGAGTGGGGCTTTGCTACGACGCGGAGGTCGGTCGAGCGGCTGCGCGAAAGCTGAATTTCGGAGAAAAGGTGAAGGATTTTTTTGAAACGCTTGCATGGCGGCTCGGGTTGTGATAAAATGCAAGTTGGACCATAGGAGCTTGCAAGGGAGGGGGCAGCCCTTTGAAAGAGCGTCTGCAAAAGATAATTTCGGGCTATGGCGTCTGCTCGCGCCGCGCGGCGGAGAAGCTCATCGCGGAGGGACGCGTCAAACTGAACGGCGCAGTCGCGGAGATAGGCATGAGTGCCGACCCGGAAGGCGACATGATAGAGGTGGACGGCAAGGTGCTCGGCGACCGTCCGGAGCAGGTGTATATCCTGCTTAACAAGCCGCGCGGGGTGCTGACGACCTCCGCCGATGACCGAGGACGAAAGACGGTGGTGCAGCTTGTCGACTGCGGCGAGCGGGTGTATCCGGTAGGACGGCTCGACCTCACGTCGGAGGGACTGCTGGTGATGACGAACGACGGAGACGTCGCGCGGGCGCTCACGCATCCGTCCGGCGGCATCGAAAAGACCTATCGCGTGACGGTGGAACCGTTCGTGGCGAGCAAGGTCGAGGAGCTTGCTGCGCTCAGCGAACTGGACGGCGAGCCGATAAATCCGGCGAAGGTGATCGTCGTGCAGCAGTCGGACGGCCGAGCGAAGCTGGAGATAGTGATAAATCAGGGCAAAAACCGACAGATACGGCGCATGTGCGAGGCGGTTGGGCTGGACGTGCATCGGCTGAAGCGCACACGGATAGGCGAGCTGAAGCTTGCAGGTATGCGTCCGGGAGAATGGCGATACATGGAGAAGGAAGAGATACGCTGGCTGAGAGGGCTTGCGAAATCGAAAGGGAGGAGCACAAAATGACACACGATCTTATGAAGAAAATTGAGGCGGGGCGTCCCGAGTTTTCCAAGGGACAGCGCCGCATTGCCGACTATATACTGACCCACTACGACAAGGCCGCGTACATGACCGCGCACAAGCTCGGCGACGTGACCGGCGTCAGCGAGTCGACGGTGGTGCGCTTCGCCACCGAGCTTGGTTACAGCGGATATCCCCATATGCAGCACGACCTTCGCGATATGGTAAAGGGCAGGCTGACCGGACTTCAGCGGCTCGAACTCACCTGGGAGCGGATGGAAGGCCGCAGCGTGATCGAGACGAGCATGGAAAACGACATAAACAAGATACGCGAGACGATGGACACCGTGAATACCGAGTCGTTCGACCGCGCTATCGAGATGATACAGAACGCGAAGCATATTTACATAATGGGACTGCGGACATCCTCCTTTTTGGCGGGATTCTTCGGATTTTATCTGCATCTGATGTTCAAGAACGTCACGGTGCTGGGCGAAAACGGCGCCGAAGGCGATGTGTTCGAGCAGATCTTCCGCGTGGAGGAGGGCGACGTGCTGATAGGCATAACCTTCCCGCGATACTCCAAGCGCACGCTGAAGGGCATACGCTTTGCCCGTGACCGAGGCGCGGGGATAATATCCATAACCGACGGCCCGGGGTCGCCGATAGCGGCGTTTAGCGAGTGCCCACTGTACGCTCCGTGCGAGATGGCGTCGTTTGTCGACTCGCTCGTCGGCCCGCTGAGCATCATAAACGCGATAATCGTGGCGCTCGGACTGCGCCGCCGCGACCAGATAGCAAGGACGCTCAACGACCTGGAGAGCATCTGGGACGAGTACGAGACCTACGAGACGCCGTCGAGCGAAACGCAGCCGAATGAGGGCTGACATCGCGGTAGTAGGCGGCGGCGCTGCGGGGATGTTCGCGGCGATACGCGCATCGGAGCTTGGCGCGAAGGTGGCGCTCATCGAGCGAAACCCAAAGCTCGGGCGAAAGCTCGGCATTACCGGCAAGGGACGCTGCAACCTTACGAACGACTGCGACGCCGCGACGGTGATAAAGAACACGCCTCGGAACGGACGCTTCCTGTTCAGCGCGCTGGCGGCGTTTTCACCCGACGACACGAAGATGTGGTTCGAGTCGCGCGGTGTTCCGCTCAAGACTGAGCGCGGTCAGCGCGTGTTCCCGATGAGTGACAAGGCTTCGGACATCGTAGATTGCCTTCGCGGCGAGCTTGACAGGGCGGGGGTAAAGATTGTAAACTCGAGAGTGTTAAGCGTTTTACTTGACGACAGGAAAACGGTCGGAGTGGAGTGCGCGGACTGTACGATAGAGTGTAAAGCTGTAATACTTGCCACCGGAGGGCTGAGTTATCCGGGGACAGGCTCTACCGGAGACGGATATGATTTCGCGAGGCTTGCGGGACATACGATAGAGCCGACGGCGGCATCGATAGTGCCGCTGGTCGCGAGCCATCCTGATTGCTCGAAAATGATGGGATTGGGACTGAAAAACGTAAAGGTTACGGCCTTCACATCAGATGGGAAGCGGGTGTATGACGACTTCGGTGAGCTGCTGTTCACTCACTTTGGGATAAGCGGTCCGGTGGTGCTGTCTATGTCGGCGCATTTAAGGGACTTTTCAAAGCAGAAGTATTATGTTAGAATAGACCTTAAACCGGCGCTTGACGAGCAGAAGCTGGACGCGCGGATCCTGCGCGACTTTGGCGAGCATCCGAACAAGACGCTCGAAAACGTGCTCGGAGCGCTTGAACCGCGAGCGATGATAAAGCCGCTGCTCGCACAGGCGGAGCTGGACGGATCGAAGCGAGTAAACGAGGTCACGAAGGAGGAGCGACGGGCGCTTGTCGAGGCGGTGAAGGGATTCCGCGTGGACATCACGTCGGCGCGCCCGGTGGAGGAGGCTGTGGTCACCTCCGGCGGCGTGTCGGTGCGCGAGATAGACCCAAAGACCATGCGCTCAAAGCTGGTGGACGGGCTGTATTTCGCGGGGGAGATCATCGACGTGGACGCGTATACGGGTGGATTCAATCTTCAAATCGCGTGGTCGACCGGATATGTTGCCGGTACGGCTGCGGCGGAGGAGGTCTTGTGATGAAGAATTTCATAGTCGCGATTGACGGGCCGAACGGTGCGGGCAAGAGTACGATAGCGCGCGAGCTTGCGCGACGCATGGGCTGTACATACATCGACACCGGTGCGATGTACCGCGCGATCGGGCTGTATGTGCTGCGGCGCGGCGTAAGCTCGGAGGACTGCTGCGGCATAGTGCGGCTGCTCGACGAGATAGACATTCGGCTGGAGCACCGCGAGGACGGACAGCACATCTTCCTCGGCGACGAGGACGTGTCCACCGAGATACGCACGCCGGAGGCGTCGATATACGCGTCGAACGTGTCCAAGATAGGAGAGGTGCGCGCGGCTCTGCTCGACCTCCAGCGCGGATTCGCGGACACCGGCAGTATCGTTATGGACGGTCGGGATATAGGCACGGTCGTGTTCCCGAACGCAGACATAAAGATATTCCTCACCGCGTCGGTAGAGCGCCGTGCGGAGCGTCGATATAAGGAGCTTATCGAGCGCGGCGAGCGGGTGTCGCTTGAGGAGGTGCGCTACGACCTCGAGTGGCGGGACAAGAACGACTCCACGCGAAAGCTCGCGCCGCTCAAGCCCGCCGACGACGCGGTGATGGTGGACACGAGCGAGATAGGCTTTGAGGAGTCGGTCGAGCTGGTGCGAAAGATAGTGGAGGAAAAACTCGGATGATAACTAACAAGCGTGTCTATAAGTTCTACTACGCCTTGCTTTGGATATGGTTTCACATCTTCTATCGGATACACTTCCACAACCGTGAGAACGTCCCGCAGGGCGGCTGCATCGTCTGCGGAAACCACACCTCGATGGCGGATCCGCTGATGGTGGCGGTGGGCATGAAAAATTTGCACGGCTACAACTTCACAAAGTTCATGGCAAAGAAGGAGCTTGAGACCGCTGCGGGCGGCATCGTGAGCAAGCTCGCAAAGAAGCTGATAATCTTTATCGACCGAGGTAAATCGGACATAAACGCGATAAAAAACACGATAACCCACCTGAGAGACGGCGGCAACATAATCATTTTCCCGGAAGGACGCCGCGTGGACGCGGGCGAGGATGCGGAGGCAAAGACCGGCGTTATGATGATGGCGATGAAGTCGGGCGCGCAGATACTGCCGGTGTACATCACCGAAAAGCGCAAGCCGCCGGTCATATTCGGACGTGTGGACGTTGTGTTCGGCG
Organism: uncultured Oscillospiraceae bacterium; assembly: GCA_964493515.1. Lineage (GTDB taxonomy): Bacteria > Bacillota > Clostridia > Oscillospirales > JAAYOS01 > CANRIN01. The sequence goes on from CAZBNJ010000021.1 coordinate 13,383, forward strand.
AGCCGTACACGCCGCAGAAAGCACAGGGCGTGACCACAGGCGAGGCGTACCGCATAGCGGTGGACGATCTGATGGAGCGCGTGCGTCGTCTGGGCGAGACGGTGAAGAAATGAGCGTTACCGTTGCAAAGACTGCGGGATTCTGCTTTGGGGTCGGCCGCGCGGTCGAGCTTGCCGAGAAAGCCGCGAGCGAGGGTGCCGCAGCGACGCTCGGGCCGATAATCCACAACGCGGAGGTCGTTGCGGAGCTGGAGGCGAAGGGCGTGCGGACGATAAACTCGCCAAGCGAGCTTCGCGAGGGAGAGACCGTGATAATCTGCTCGCACGGCGCGACAAAAGAGGTACACGACGAGCTTGAGCGTATGGGGGCGAAGGTAGTCGACGCGACCTGTCCGTACGTGCGGCGGATACACGAGTACGCGGAAGAGGCGGACGCGGAGGGTCGAACTCTGGTGATAATCGGGGACAGCGAACACACCGAAGTGAGGGGTATCGCGAGCCGCGCAAGCGACGTGAAAGTGTTCTCCGACGAAGATCGTTTGACAGATTGGTTGAAAAACAGGGAAGAAAATGGGGACAAACCGGTCACATTTGTGGCTCAAACGACCGTTAACGTGAACTTTTATAAAAAATGTTTGGAAATTGCAAAAAAACTGTGTACAAACGCCAAAAAATTTGATACAATATGTAAAGCCACAATTAGCCGTCAGCAGGAGGCGGCAGACCTCGCCGGTCGGTGCGACTGTATGGTGATCGTAGGCGATCGGCGCAGCGCAAACACCCGAAGGCTCTATGAGCTGTGTCGGGAGAAGTGCAAAAATACCTACTGGGTCGAGCGGGCGGAGCAGCTCGAGGTCTGCGGCGATTGCAAAAACGTGGGCATAATTGCCGGGGCGTCCACGGCGAGGTGGATAATAGAGGAGGTTCGAGACAAAATGGATGAAATCAAAAACGTGACCGAAGGAGAAATCAAGGCCGAGGAGGTGGAAACCATGAATACCGCTTCCGACGAAAGCTTTGAGGCTCTCCTGGAGCAGTCGCTTAAAACGCTCACCAGCGGTGAGAAGATCACCGGCGTGGTTACGAGCATAAACGGAAACGAGGTTCAGGTGGATCTGGGGACCAAGCACGCGGGCTACATACCGCTCAGCGAGCTTAGCGACGATCCCAACGTCAAGCCGGAGGAGATGTTCAAGGTCGGCGAGGAGATCGAGGTCTACGTCGTGCGTGTCAACGACGGCGAGGGCACCGCTATGCTCTCCAAGAAGCGCCTTGACAGCATGCGCGGCTGGGAAGAGGTCGAGGCCGCGGTCGAGTCGAATGAGACGATGGAGGGCGTTGTCACCGAGGAGAACAAGGGCGGCATCGTCGTGTCGGTCAAGGGCGTTCGCGTGTTCGTGCCCGCTTCGCAGACCGGAGTGCCGCGCGGCGGCGAGCTCAGCGAACTTCTCAAGAAGAAGGTTCGCCTCAAAGTGACCGAGGTCAATCGCGCGCGCAAGCGTGTCGTCGGCTCGATCCGCAAGGTCGAGGCTGAGGAGCGCCGCGCCGCGTCCGAGCAGATATGGAACAGCATCGAGGTCGGCGGCGAGTACGACGGCGTCGTCAAGTCGCTCACCAGCTACGGCGCGTTTGTCGACATCGGCGGCGTGGACGGCATGGTCCATGTCAGCGAGATATCCTGGAAGCGCATCCACAACCCGGCGGAAGTCCTGTCGGTCGGCGATCAGGTGCACGTCCATGTTCTGGCGCTCGACAGCGAGAAGCACAAGATCTCGCTCGGAATCCGCCGTGCGGAGGACAATCCGTGGGCGAAGTTCATTGCGGCGCACAAGATAGGCGACGTCATCACCACCAAGGTCGTCAAGCTCATGACTTTCGGCGCGTTTGCGGAGATACTGCCCGGCGTTGACGGACTTATCCATATCTCGCAGATAGCCGACCATCGCATCGAGAAGCCGGAGGACGTTCTCAGCGAGGGTCAGGAGGTCGAGGTCAAGATCACCAACATCGACGAGGCCAACCAGAAGGTCTGGCTCAGCATCCGCGCGCTCAAGGAGCCGGAAGTGACCGAGACTCCCGCGGAGGAGACCGCCTCCGAGCCGGAGTTTGTGACCGACACCGTTGTCGCGTCGAGCGAGGAGGGCAAGCTGGAGGTTTCGGAGGAGATAGCTCACGAGGTCGAGGGCGAGCAGGAGTAAGGCTTTCAAACACGAGAACCGGGGCGTTTGCCTCGGTTCTTTTTTATTTGCTATTGACAACTATTCCGGCGTGTGCTAAACTATGGTTGATTGTTACAACTATCTAAAAGGTGAGGGATAGGATGTTAGGGAAATTCTTCAAACGGTATGGCTGGATGTACATACCCGGAGTGCTGTTTCTTGTGATAAACTCTCGGGTGGCTACGCTGGCGCCGAAGGCACTCGGCGAGGCTATCGGACTTGTCGAGGCGGGAGCGATGGCGCAGGAGGTCATGCGCTCGGCGGTGGTGATAATCGCGATAGCGCTCGGCGTGTTCGCGACGCGCTTCATCTGGCGAATGATGATAATCCTGAACGCGCGTCGGATGGAGTGCTTTCTGCGCGAGGAACTGTTCATAAAGCTGCAGGCGCTGCCGCCCGACTTCTACGCGAAGCGGCGCTCGGGCGACCTGCTCGCCTACGCGATAAACGACGTCGGATCGGTGCGTATGACCTTCGGTCCGGCGCTCGCTCAGGCGATAAACGGCATACTGACCGGATCGCTTTCGATATATTCGATGATCGGCGAGACCAGCCTTTCAATGTCGCTGTTGGCGCTCGCGCCGGTGCCGATAGCCGTCGCGGTGATACTCATCGCGGGCAAGGTGGTTCGCCGCCGCAGCCGCAAGGTACAGGAGCTGTTCGCGGGCGTGAGCGGCTTTGTCAACGAGTCGATAATGGGCATACGGGTGGTCAAGGCGTTCGCGCGCGAGGACGAGTGGCAGGCGGAGTTTGACAAGACGAGCGACGATCTCCAGACCGCGAACGTCAAGCTCGCGGACGCGTCGGCACTGATACAGCCGATAACCGCGCTGACCTTCGGGCTTTCCTACGCGATAAGTCTTGTCATCGGAGGAAAGATGGTCATAGACGGGACGCTGGGGCTTTCAAATCTGGTCTCCTTTCTCGGCTACCTGCTTCTGATACAGCAGCCTGTCGTGTCGCTGGGTAGGATAGTGAACATGGTGCAGCGCGGACTTGCCAGCTACAAGCGTCTGCGCGACATATTCGACGAGGAGGAGATACCCGCGTTCGAGCAGAGCGAGTATTCCGCGCCGATAAACGGCGAGATAGAGGCAAAAAACCTGACCTTCACATATCCGAGCATGAACGCTCCGGCGCTGCGAGGGGTCAGCTTCAAGCTGCGCGCGGGCGGTACTCTCGGCATCGCGGGCGAGACAGGGTCGGGCAAGACGACGCTTGCGGCGCTGCTGATGAAGTTCTATCAGTGCGAGCGCGGCGAGCTTTTCATCGACGGCGTGGACATCTGCGACATACCGGCGCGGGCAATACGCGAGGCGTCCGGCTATGTGCCGCAGGACGGATTTTTGTTCTCGGCAAGCATCGAGGACAACATCCTGTTCTACACCCCCAACAAGACGGAGGAGGACGCACGGCAGGCGGCGGAGCTTGCGGGAGTGCTCGGTGACATCGAGCGGCTGCCCGACGGGTTTGCGACCGAGGTCGGCGAGCGCGGAACGCACCTGAGCGGCGGACAGCGCCAGCGCATAGGACTTGCAAGGGCACTCGTGCGGTCGCCGCAGGTGATACTGCTCGACGACACGCTGTCGGCGGTGGACAACATAACCGAGCGCAGGATAGTAGAAAACCTGCACGGCGAGCTTGCCGACCGCACGGCGGTGATAATCAGCCATCGACTGAGCGCGCTTGTCGACGCGGATCTGATACTCTACCTGCGCGACGGCGAGGTGGTCGAGAGCGGCACGCACGATGAACTGGTCGCGCTCGGCGGAGCATACGCCGCGGCGTGGTCGAAGCAGAAGGAGGGCGGGGACAATGAATAAGAAACCTCATAACATCCTGCGCCTTGCCGCGCTGATGAAGCCGTACGCCGCGAAGCTGATGTTCTGCGTGTTCTGTGTGATAATCGTAAACGCGGCGGAGATAGTGAAGCCGCTGGTAGCGGCGTCGGTCATAAACGACGTGCTCGGAAGTGAGGAGGCGAGCGGCGGCTCGGTGTTCGGGCTTGGCATCACCTACTTCCTGATAGTCGCTGCGGGCGCGCTGTTCTCGATAACGCAGGTGCGCATGATAAGCCGTATAAGCCAGCGCATCCTCAGCGATATGCGCAAGAAGGTGTTCGGCAAGATACTGCATATGCCGGTGCCCGCGCTGGACAAGCACGGCACGGGTCGTCTCATAACCCGCTCGACAAACGACGTTGAGACGATAAACGAGTTCTACTCGGATGTGTTCCTGAACCTCTTCCGCGACGTATTCCTGCTCGTCGGCATAATCGTCGTGATGCTCGTCATCGACTGGCGGCTGGCGCTCTGCGCACTGACCGGCGTGCCGGTGATAGTCATACTGACCTTCTCGGTAAAGAAGGTGATGAAGCAGAACTTCAAGAAGATGAAGACGATAATCGGCAGGATAAACGGATTTATCGCCGAGAACATCAGCGGTATGCGGATAGTGCAGGCGTTCAACCGCACCGGAAAGAAGCTGGGCGAGTTCAGAGAGCTGAACGGCGCGTATTACAAGACGACCAAGACGCAGGTGATGATGAACACCTTCCTGCGTCCGACCATGGAGGTCATAAACTCGCTCGTCATCGCGCTGCTTATCGCATACGGCTACGGACGCGTGACCGGCGGGTTCATCGAGGTAGGCATACTCTACGCGTTTACCACATACGTCAAGCAGTTCTTCGAGCCGATAAACGACCTCGCGGAGAAGTATACCACCGTGCAGTCGGCGCTCGTGTCCACCGAACGTATCTACGAGGTGCTCGACGAGGAGGACACCGAGCGGAGCGACGAGGGAGAGCATTTCGGCGAGATGCGCGGCGAGGTCGAGTTCCGCGACGTCTGGTTTGCGTACACCGGCGAGGACTGGGTGCTGAAGGGCGTGAGCTTTAAGCTCGAGCCGGGGACGAAGGCCGCGTTTGTCGGCGCGACCGGCGTGGGCAAGAGCACGATAATCAACCTGATATCGCGCAACTACACCGTGCAGAAGGGTCAGGTGCTGGTCGACGGCATACCGGTGGAGAAGTGGCGGCTTCGCGATCTGCGCCGCAGGATATCGGTAGTTTTGCAGGATGTTTTCCTGTTTTCGGGAAGCATACGCGATAACATAGATATGTTCAGCGGACTTTCGGACGACGATATATCCGACGCCCTCGTCACCGCGCGCGCCGACGGGTTTGCGCATCCGACCGACGCGGTGAGCGAGCAGGGACTGAACTTCTCGACCGGACAGCGACAGCTGCTCAGTTTCGCGCGCGGCATCGCGCACAGACCGTCGGTGCTGGTGCTGGACGAGGCTACAAGCTCGATAGACACCGAGACCGAGCTGCTGGTGCGTGAGAGCATTGAGCGGGTGAGCGAGGGCCGCACGGCGATATTCATCGCGCACCGACTGTCCACGATACGCAGCTGCGACGTGATATTCATGCTCGAAAACGGGAACATAAGCGAGCAGGGCACGCACGACGAGCTGATGGCGCTCGGCGGAGCATATGCGCGACTCGTGTCGGCGGGGAAATAGACGGATGATAATTTGGATAAACGGGGCTTTCGGTTCCGGCAAGACGCAGACCGCGTATGAACTGCGGCGCAGGCTGAAAGGCTCGTATGTCTACGATCCGGAAAACGCGGGATATTTCATACGGGAGAACCTTCCGTCGGAAGTCCGCCGCGAAGATTTCCAAGATTACGCGATGTGGCGCTCCTTCAACCTTGAAATGCTCGGCTATATTGCAGAAAACTTTGACGGAGATGTCATTGTCCCGATGACCGTGACGAACAGGGACTATTACGACGAGGTAATAGGCGGCTTGTCTGAAAAGTATGATGTGAGGCACATAATTCTGTGTGCGAGCAGGGGCGAGATACTTCGCAGACTCAGATCCAGATTTGAGGGCAGGCGGTCGTGGGCCGCGTGTCAGATAGACAGGTGCGTAAAGGCTTTTGACGAGGAAATACCCGGGCAAAAAATCATTACCGATGAGATGAGCACAGAGCAGATCGTCGAGCGCATCGGAGAATTGATCGGGAAAGAACTGTCCGAGGACAAAAGAAGCGGTGTTCGCAGATGGGCGGACAGACTTGCGGTCAAGCTAAAACACATAAGATGACCGACCGAGGCAAAATATGGGTTTGCGTTGAGGCATATCTTGTGGTATAATGTCCCTTGAGATACTGATGAGATACAAATTCGGCAAAGTTATGTCAACCAAATCCTCGGAGGTCTGAAAAATGAAAAAGCGTGTTTTGGCGATATTCTGCGCGGCGGCTCTTTTGCTCGGAGCGCTTCCCGTATCCGCGGAGGTCGGGCAGCAGACGGGAGCGGGAACGGTCGCAGCCGAGCGCACCGATAAAATAGCCCACGGAGCGGAGCTGACGGTCGGTCAGATAACCAACGCCGCGGGAAGCAAGAATGAGGAGCGCATACTGGTGCATACGCCGGGCAAAGGCTCGGCGGCGATGGTCGCGTACGGAAATTCGCTGCGCGGTCTTTCCTCCGCGAAGTATGTCGCGAGCTGGCTCGAGACTAACGGATACACGCCGGTCGCGGGTACCAACGGCGACTTTTTCATGACCGACACCGGAATACCGATAGGCATTGTCGTGACCGACGGTGTGCTCCGCACATCAGACAGGGGACAGTATGCAATCGGTTTTCTTGCCGACGGCAGCGCGATAATCGGCAAGCCGTCGCTTCAGATGGTCGCGAGCACCTCCGGTGGTCAGTCGATTAAGATAGACTACATAAACAAGACGATACAGAACTACGGCGTCTACCTGATGAACAGCGACTATTCGTCGTCGTCCAGGTCGAGCGCAGAGATCACCTACATCCGCCTGCAGGCTCCGTCCGCGCAGCTGACAGCGAACGCGTCGATAACCGCGACGGTGGCGGAGGTCCTGACTACGAGCACCGCGCCCGATTTTGTCGAGGGAGAGCTTTACCTCGCGGCGACGACGGAGAATAACAACAGCGCGCGCCTTGCGGGCGTTGAGGTCGGACAGACCGTGACGATAAACATCACAAGCCCAGATCCCATCTGGGCGCAGACAAAGTATGCCGTCGGAGCGGGCGACCTGCTCGTTGAAAACGGCGAGACGGTTAGCGGCCTCGATACCGCGCGCCATCCGAGGACCGCTGCGGGCGTGCGTGAGGACGGCTCGCTCGTGCTGTACACCGTCGACGGACGCCAGAGCGGTTGGTCGGTGGGTATGGGACTGAACGAGCTTGCGGCGAGGATGAAGTCGCTCGGATGCGTGACCGCGGTCAATCTCGACGGCGGCGGTTCGACCGCGATGGTCGCGGCGTACCCCGGATATGACGAGGTATCGGCGGTGAACAAGCCGTCGGACGGAAGCCTGCGCGCGGGCGCGAACTACATATTCATCGTCAACACCGCGCCGTATATCGGCAGGGCGAGCGACATGAAGTTTTACGGCAGCTACTCCGCGCTGGCGGGCACTTCGATATCCTTCGACCTGCGTATGTGGGACGAGAACTACCACGCCATTGAACTTCCGAAGGACATCGAGTGGTCGATAAGCGGGGACAAGGCTACGCTGGATAAAAACGGCATCCTGACCGCCGGAGACAAGAGCGGCAAGGTTACGGTCAGCGCGAAATACGGCGCGCTTGATGCGTCGACCGATGTGCAGATAATCGGCTCGCCGGACGAGATACGTCTTGTCAACGAGGCGGACGGCACGCGCCTTGGCTCGTCGATAGTGCTCAATCCGTCGGACAGCATAAGTATTGCCGCCGAGTGCGTCGTCGATGGAGCGGTCATAGAGAGCAAGGACGAGAACCTCGAGTGGAGCTTTTCCGGCAGTGCCGCGAGCGTAGACAACAAGGGCACGCTGACCGCGTCGAATATCGCAGGACGCACCGGCACGCTCACCGTCAAGGCGGGAACGACCGTCGCGACGCTGCGCGTAACGGTGGGCGAGGTGGATGTTGCGCTCGAGGACTTCGAGGGCAGCTACGCGAACATCGAGGCGGGCGGCGCGTCGATACACGCGTCGATACAGTCGACGGCGGCGTATGTGGCGCGCGGCGACGCAAGCGGCAAGCTGACCTATGACTTCGGCGCAGGAGACGCAAGCGGCGGCAAGCTGTCGCTCCGCGCGGGCTTCGACGTTCCGACCACGTCGAAGTATCTGCGAATGTGGGTCTACGGCGACGGTTCGGCAAACACGCTGACTGTGGGCGGCGAGCTTGCGAACGGTTCGGCGTTCGACCTGTCGCCGATAACGCTCGACTTCAGCGGCTACAAGCAGGTGTCGATGCGCCTGCCCGAAAACGCCGCAAAGATAAGCAAGTTCACCGTGACGCTCGCAAACCAGGAGCGCCGGACCGGAACGATATACCTCGACCAGATAGTCGCCAGCCGCACGCAGGCGGAGCTTACCGCGCGTCCTACAATATCAGAGGTCGCGGCCGACAAGTCGATAACGCCCGGCTCGGTGCTGTTCAGCGCAAAGCTGGCGGACGGCGGAGAACCGCTTGATCCGTCGCGCATCGAGGTGACGCTGGAGGGCGAGCGTATCGGATTCATGTACAACACGGCAAGCTGCGAATTCTTTGCGATACTGCTCGATAATACCGACAAGATGCTGCACCGCCTGACCATTGAGGCGGCGGACGCGGACGGCAATCTGCTGCGCTACGCCTTTGAGCTGGACGGCGGAGCGACCGCGTCGAGCAGCAAATTCAGCGATGCTCGCGGTCACTGGTCCGCGCCTTATGCCGACTATCTCTACGAGCGCGGAACGCTTGAGGGCAACTACACCGCCGCGTCCGACGGAACGATGTCGCTGCGTCCCACGGCGGCACTGACCCGCGCCGAGTTTGCGGTGATGATGGCGGCGTATCTCGGCGTGGACACCGAGCGCTACGCTGTGGTCGAGCTGCCGTATACCGATATGTCGGCAATACCGACATCCGCCCGCGGCGCCGTTGCGGCGATGTACATCGACAAGATAATCACCGGCAAGGTCGCGTCGAACGGAGACCTGTTCTTCGATCCGCAGGCGACCATCACGCGCTCCGAGATAATGACGATAATCGGGCGCACGCTGCCAAAGGGACACGCGATGGCGGAGCTGAACTTCACCGACGCCGACCAGATACTCGAGTACGCGCGCGACTATGTAAGCGAGCTTGTGGCGCTGGGTGCGGTCAGCGGCTACGAGGACGGCAGCATCCGGCCGAACAATCCGGTGACCCGCGCGGAGGGCATCCGCATACTGTACGGACTGTACTGAGCGCGGTCGAACGTATTGTTACAGCGATATTACAAATTCGGATTTTTCCAAAACACTATTGCAAACTGGAAATCACTGTGCTATAATCACTGACTGTGGGGCGTGAAAGCGCTTACAAAATCTAACGAAAGGAGAGCCGGTACGATGACGAACATGATCGAAGCCACGACAGTTGGATACAACTTCAACTTTGCTGCGTGCGAGAGCACCATCAAGGATTTCGAGCGGTTCACTGGGATAGCTATGCCCAAAAATGAATATCGATCGGCTCTTGCTTAGTCATAACACTTTGCGTGGGTCGATGCCCGCGCAAGGCATAAGTTTGTTTAGGAGACCGCGGGCAAAGCCTGCGGTCTTTTGTTTTGTCGAAATCCCGCATCTCACGGCGGGTTTTGAATACTCATGGGTTTGGAGGGATCACGTTTGAACAAAAATCGCATCCGGGCGCTGCTCGGATACATGAAGGGCTATAAATGGCTGCTCGCCGTAGGGCTTGTGTTTATGGCCATCGAGATCTTCGTGTCGTTTATAAGCCCGCTTGTTATGTCGATCACCATTGACTCGGTGCTCGACTCGAAGCCGGCGGACGTACCCGGCTACTTCAGGTGGTTCGTGACACTGGTCGGAGGGGACGAGGGACTGCGGCAGGACGTGCTGCGTTCGCTGCTCATCATGGCGAGCGCGACGGTCGTGTTCAAGTTTGTCAGCGGACTGCTCACCTTCCTGCGCACATATGTCAACTCGAAGGCGAGCGAGAGCATGGTAAAGCGGCTGCGCGACCGCGTGTACGAGCACGTCCAGGCGCTGCCCTTCCGCTATCACGCGACGGCGCAGACCGGCGACCTGATACAGCGCTCGACAAACGACGTGGAGACGGTACGCCGATTTGTGTCGGGAACGCTGCTTGAGTTTGTGCGGACGATACTGCTGTTTGTTGTCGGCATATTTATCATGGGAAACCTGAACTTCCCGCTCGCGATGATAACGCTGGCGCTGTCGCCGTTCATCGTCGTCACCTCTGCGGTGTTCATGAAGAAGATACAGAATCTTTTCATGGAGCTGGAGGAGCAGGAGTCCAAGATGTACACCGTTGTGCAGGAGAACCTGACCGGCACACGCGTGGTGCGCGCCTTCGGTCGCCAGCGCTTTGAGATGGACAAGTTCCTCAAGGAGAACGAGGGACTGCGCGACAAGACGATAAAGCTGAACAATATGTTCGCGAATCTGTGGGCGGCGCTGGACGTCGTCAGCGGACTTCAGATAGCGATGGTGGCGATATTCGGCATCGTTTTCGCCGTAAGAGGAGATATCTCGGTCGGCGAGTACACTGCGTTCACAAGCTATGTCTACATCTTCATCTGGCCGCTGCGCAGCTTCGGACGCGTGCTCAGCGACTTCGGACGTTCGCTCATCTCGGTCGGACGTATCGAGGAAGTCCTGAACACCCCGATAGAGGATGAGGTAGCGGACGGCTCCACGCCTTCGCTGAAGGGAGACGTGGACTTTGAGGATGTCAGCTTTGGCTATGACAGCGGCGCAAAGGTGCTCGACCACCTGGATATGCACATCAAGGGAGGCAGCACTGCGGCGATACTCGGCGGCACCGGCTCGGGCAAGTCGACGCTCGCGCAGCTGCTTCAGCGGCTGTACGACGTGGACGCGGGCGCGATAAAGATAGGCGGCGTGGACATAAACGAGATGCAGAAGAAGCATCTGCGCGACCACATCGGCATCGTGCTGCAGGAGCCGTTCCTCTACTCCAAGACGATAATGGACAACATCGGTATCAAGATGGAGAGCGTCGACAAGGAGCGCGTGTACGAGGCGGCGAAGGTTGCGGCGATACACGACGACATTGAGAGCTTTGACCAGGGCTATGACACGGTGGTCGGCGAGCGCGGCGTGACGCTGTCCGGCGGACAGAAGCAGCGTGTCGCGATAGCCCGCGCGCTTATCGGCGACAGCGACATACTGATATTCGACGACTCGTTGTCGGCGGTCGACGCAAAGACCGACGCGCAGATACGCGACGCGCTGAAGAGCCGCCGCGAGGGTACGACCACCATCATAATCTCGCACCGCATAACCACGCTGATGGAGGCGGACAGGATATTCGTCCTCAAGGACGGCAAGGTGGCGGAGCAGGGTACGCACGCCGAGCTGCTGGCGCAGGGCGGCATATACAAGCGCACCTATGACATCCAGAGTATGCAGGCGGAAGAGGAGGTGACTGCATGAGCAGCGCGATAAAAGAGAAAGAGTTCCAAAACCAGAAGATAAACTGGGGAACGTGGGGCAAGATACTCGGCTTTGCCAAGAGAAGCAAGAAGTACATCTACATCGCCGCGATAGCGGGCGCGCTTACCGGAATACTTGACCTTATGACCCAGTTGCTCAGCCGCTGGGCGATAGACGGATTCATCTCGGCGGTGTCGCTCGACCACTTCTCGTGGTACATCATCGCAGCGATCGCGGCACAGATGGCGTTTGCGGTGTTTACGATGATGTTCAGCCGAGCGTGCGGACGGCTTGAGGCGAACATGACCGCTGACATACGGAACGAGGGATTCAGAAAGCTGCAGACCATGTCGTTCAGCTACTTTGACAAGACCTCGGTCGGATATCTGCTCGCGCGCATGACCACCGATGTCAGCCGCTCGACCGAAACGCTTGCGTGGTGCTTCATCGACCTCGGCTGGGGCGTGATGGCGATAGTCGCCGGCATGATCGGAATGTTCGTGATAAACTGGCAGCTCGCGCTGATACTGCTCGTCGCGCTGCCGCTCCTCGGAGTGGTCAGTATGTTCTTTCAGAAGAAGATACTGAAGCATCAGCGTGAGACCCGCCGCCTGAATTCGATGATAACCTCGTCCTTTAACGAGGGCATCATGGGCGCACGCACCACCAAGACCCTTGTGCGCGAGGAGCTGAACAATCGCGAGTTTACCGCGACCACCGCCGGTATGCGCGGCGCGAGTATGCGCGCGGCGATGATATCGGCGCTGTATATGCCGGTCGCGTCGATGCTTATAAGCATAGCGGTCGGTGTGGTGCTGGTCAAGGGCGGCTACGATGTGACGCGCATGGTCATATCCGTCGGTACGCTCAATATGTTCATAAACATGGGCAACATGATGTTCGAGCCGATACGCCAGTTCGCGCGCATTTTTGCCGAGTTCCAGTCGGCGCAGGCGGCGGCGGAGCGCGTTGTCGAGGTGCTCGACGCCGAGAGCGACATCCGGGACGGCGACGCGATAGTCGCGAAGTACGGCGACCTGTTCGACCCGAAGCGCGAGAACTGGGAGACGATACGCGGCGAAGTCGAGTTCAAAAACGTCAGCTTCTACTATGTTGAGGGCGAGCCGATACTCAAAAACTTCAACCTGAAGGTCCGCGCGGGAGAGAATATAGCGCTTGTCGGAGAGACCGGCTCGGGCAAGAGCACCATCGTAAACCTCGTCTGCCGCTTCTACGAGCCGCAGGAGGGCGAGATACTCGTCGACGGGGTGAACATCCGCGAGCGCAGCCAGCTGTGGCTCCAGTCGAACCTTGGCTATGTGCTTCAGCAGCCGCATCTGTTCAGCGGCACGATACGCGAGAACATCCGCTACGGACGCCTGGACGCGAACGACGCGGACATCGAAAACGCCGCAAAGATGGTCGGCGCGGACGAGTTTATCCGCACGCTGGACAAGGGCTACGATACCGAGGTCGGCGAGGGCGGAGGACTGCTGTCCACCGGTCAGAAGCAGCTGATAAGCTTTGCGCGCGCGATAGTTGCAGACCCGAAGATCTTCGTGCTCGACGAGGCTACAAGCTCGATAGACACCGAGAGCGAGATGAAGATACAGAAGGCGAGCGAGACGCTGCTGAGAAATCGCACCAGCTTTATCATCGCGCACCGACTGTCTACCGTGCGCGACGCCGACCGCATCCTTGTCATCGACCACGGCGAGGTGCTCGAGCAGGGCAATCACAAGGAGCTGATGGCGAAGAAGGGCTACTACTACGACCTGTACACCAACCAGTTCCGTTCGGAGAAGATAGACGAGAGCGTCAAGGAGCTGTAAGCAAACGGCGGCGTGGATATTCCGCGTCGCCGTCTGTATATAAACCTCATCGAAGAAAGGAGAATGTTTTATGAAAAGTGTGAATTTTTGGCGTTACCATAACTTTCTGAGGGAGGAAATCATTTGGAGGATAAGAACTTAATACGCGCTGACATCCTGGAGGTGCAGCGCAGCGTGTGCGTCTGCGGCAGTGCCGACGGCGAGATAACATGCGAAATGCTCTTGTCGGACGACGCGGAGCTTCCGACGGTCGGCGACGTGGCGATATGCGAGCAGATCGGAGGCTCATGGTACCTGCGCGAGATACTTCCGCGAAAGAGCTGCTTCTACCGCCGCGCGACCGACCCGAAGGTCGTTCGCAGACAGGCGGTCGCGGCAAACTTCGACTATGTGTTCATCGTTCAGGCGCTTGGGCACGACTTCAACCCGGCGAGGCTGGAGCGATACCTCGCGGCGGCGTGGCAGTCGGGAGGTACGCCGGTGGTGATACTGAGCAAGGCGGACACCTGCGAGAACGCTGCCGAGTGCGTGGCGCTCGCATCGTCGGTCGCGGTCGGCGCGGATGTCTGCGCAATATCCGCGCTCACCGGCGAAGGTTTGGACGCGCTCGCGGGATACCTCACATCGGGTACGACGGTGGCGCTGCTTGGGTCGAGCGGCGTAGGCAAGAGCACGCTTGTCAACGCGCTTGCCGGCGAGGAGCTGATGAAGACCGGCACCGTGCGAGAGTCGGACGACCGCGGTCGCCACACGACCACCTATCGACGGATGCTGACGCTGCCGAGCGGCGCGCGCGTTATAGACACGCCGGGTATGCGCACGCTCGGACTTGCCGACACCGAAGGCCTTGACGAGGTGTTCGACGACGTGAAACGCGCGCTCGAACGCGGATGCCGCTTCCGCGACTGCAAGCACGAGGGCGAGCCGGGATGCGCCATATCCGCTGCGATTGCCGACGGAACGCTTGACGCCGAGCGGTGGAGGAGATACAAGAAGCTCCGCGACGAGGCGGAACGCACCGAACGCGGGCTTGCGCGGCACCAGCTTTTCAAGGAGAGAAAGGCGGAGCGCAGGAGCGGCAAGACCTTCCGCCGAAACGACGACAGATGGGAGGATGACGGCGATGAGCGATAACGAAGCGTGCGGCGTGATATTTCAGGAGATGGACGGCGTTCGCTTCAAAATGCGCGAGCCGTTCAACTTTGGATTTTTAGCGAAGTACGGCAGGGTTTTCAAGGTGTTTGATGACCAGGACTCGGGCAACATCTGCTTCGGCGTCGAGTCGCCACAGGGCAGTCGGTTTGTTAAATTCGCGGGAGCGAGAACAGCCGAGTACGACGGCGAGCCGTACGACGCGGTTGCGCGCCTTAGGGACACCCTTCCGATATACCGAGACATACGCCACGACGCGCTGATAAACTACCTCGGCGCGGAGGAGATAGAAGGCGGTTTCGCGATGGTGTTCGAGTGGGCGGACGGGGAGTGCATGGGCAGGATGTACGAGCAGTCCCACCGCGCGATAATGGGTCTTCCCGTGAAGGAGAAGCTGGCGATGTTCGACACAATAATCGACTTTCTGGCGGCAGTGGTCGCGGCGGGTTATGTCGCAATAGACTTCTACGACGGAAGCGTTATGTACGACCGCACGCGCCGAAAGACCACCGTCTGCGACATCGATCTGTTCCGAAGAAGGCCCGCGAAAAACGATATGGGGCGGATGTGGGGCAGCTCACGGTTCATGTCGCCGGAGGAGTACGAATTCGGCGCGACGCTCGACGAGGTGACAAATGTCTTTACTATCGGGCAGATGGGATTTTCGCTGTTCACCGACAGCGACCGCGAGCGGGAGAGCTGGGTGCTGTCCGACGGCAGCTACGATGTTCTGATGAAGGCGATAAGCGAGAACAGAGCGGACAGATACGCGAGCATCGCGGAGTTTTGGGACGCGTGGAGACGGGAGGCGGCGTATGTATCTAATTGATAACGAACTGACTATCCGCGAATCGACCGTAGACGACGCGCACACGCTGGGCGAATGGTGGCGTGACGGCAAGGTGATGGCGCACGCGGGCTTTCCGCTTGGGCTGGACACGACCGACGAGGAGATCGCGGCAAAGATAACCGACCCAAACGACGTAAACACCCGCCACATCATCGAGCGCGACGGCGAGCCGATAGGGGAAATGAACTATCGTCCGCAGCCGGACGGTTCGGTCGAGATAGGCATAAAGATATGCCGCTTTGATATGCAGGAGAAGGGATATGGAACGCGGCTGCTTCGGATGTTCATACGCGAGCTGTTCGCGATGGGCGCGACAAAGATAGTGCTGGACACCAACCTGAAAAACGAGCGCGCACAGCACGTCTACGAAAAACTCGGTTTTCGGCGGACGCGCATCGAGTACGACGCGTGGCTCGACCAGCTCGGTGAGAAGCAGAGCACGGTATTCTACGAGCTTCTTCCACAGGAATTGAAGTAGGATAACA
>CAZBNJ010000022.1:0-26656 GCA_964493515.1 uncultured Oscillospiraceae bacterium
CACCTTCCTCTTGGCACTTAATGGTCACGTTGTTTAATTTTCAAGGTGCAGTCCTGTCTCCACGCCGCCGGCAATTTGAACGCTCAAACACCATTTGCGTGCCCCGCATGATGTGGAAATCACCCCAGGCGGGAATTATATTATAACGCGAACGGTTTTCTCTGTCAATACCTTTTTCAAAGTTTTTCAGAAAAAATTTTCGCACCCGCCGAGACCACGAAACCCTGCGATTTCGGCAAGCTTAGTTAGTGTACAACAGGTTTGACTGTTTGTCAAGCGGCTTTTCTTATTTTTTCAAACTTTCCGACAAAACAAAACGGACGACGCAAGCCGCGTCGCCCGTCTTTTCGCTATGTAGCTTACTTTGCGCTGAAAGTCTTGCTCGCGAGTATGCTGCCGTCGGCGTTGACATACTTAACAAGCACGGTCGGGTTCGCGATGTTCAGCTCGGTCTTGAGCTGGGTGGCGATTCCCTCAAAGGTGCTCGCCTGCTGATCAAGCGCCGCTCCAAAAGCCTCACCGAGCACGTTGTCAGTGTTGTCCAGCTGCTCTGCGAAAGAGCAGGCATAGATCAGCTGCTCGCCCTCCACGCTGATGTCCAGCTTGATGCCCATCTCCTCATACGCGCTTGCCTGCGTCTGGATGAGGGTCTGGAACTCGTTCGACTCGACATACTTCTTCAGCGCCGCCGCGCCGTCCTGTCCTCCGCAGGCTACCAGCGAAAACGCCAGAACTACCGCGAGGAAAAGTGCTGCAAATCTCTTCATTTCCACTCTCTCCCTAAACAATTTTTGTCGAAACCGGCTGTGTGCCGATTTCAAAACCTTGGATATTCTATCACCGCGCATAAGCTCCGTCAATAGTCAAAACGACGAAAAATACGCGGTCGATCAGGCGAAGATTCCCCACAGCAGCGACGCAAGCCCGGCGATCAGGCAGAGCCAAAGCCCCGCCTGCACAGAACCGATGCTTCCGACGACTATGACCACCGCAAACGCGGCAGCCGCGATGACGAATATCAGCAGCCCACAGGCGGTCATTCCCTTCGGTCGATCGCCAAACGACGTCACAACGGTGCGCACGCCAAACGCGAGCGAGCCGACGGTCATGAGCGCCAGCAGGATGAAGATGGCG
Organism: uncultured Oscillospiraceae bacterium; assembly: GCA_964493515.1. Taxonomy (GTDB): domain Bacteria; phylum Bacillota; class Clostridia; order Oscillospirales; family JAAYOS01; genus CANRIN01. The sequence continues at coordinate 1,135 of CAZBNJ010000022.1, forward strand.
GTGATCAGGCTGGACATCGCGCTGAAATCGAGCATCGCTCCCAGCGCGCCGAGGCTTCCGCTCGCGCTCAGCCCGCCTACTATCACGCTCAGCAGCGACATCCCGCTGTACCACGGCAGGAATATCCCTATCCCTATGGCGAGCAGTATGAGTATCGCCCCAAGCGTCTGCGGCGTCAGCCCAACGTCCTTCGTCTTTCTCATAATCGGTTACTCCTGTCAATTTTGTGCAAAATATTTTTTCAGCGGACGAATATTCGGCAGAGCATAGATAAGCGGCAGGCCAAGTCCGTAGCACGCGCCGAGCTGACCGACACCGACGGTGACCATGTTCCACGCGAACACTCCCCAGAAAGCCGCGCTCGTGCCCGCCATGCTGTACGCTATCACCGCGCCGACGACCACCGCGTTTATCAGCACCGCCGGCAGCGGCACGAGCACCCTGTGCTTCGTCCGCGCCGCGATAAGTCCTGCGGCAAGCGTCGCAAGGCTGCCGAACACAATGTCCATCCAGCCGAATCCGCCGAACAGGTTCGCAAACGCGCAGCCGACAGCCAGTCCCCACGCCGTATGCGGCATAAAGAACGGCAGCACGCAGAGCGCCTCGCTGAACCGGAACTGTATCGCGCCGAAGCTGAGCGCCGGCACGAGCAGCGTCAATGCGGCGTATACCGCGCCGACCATCGCCGAGATGACGATGTCCCTTATCCTCTTGCTATTCATTTTTCATTACCCCTTTACGCGGAAAAGCAGTCCGCGCCTTTCAAATTTACAGTCGGACGCCCTACTTCTCATTCGTGACGCCTAACTTACATCATTATTAATGATGCGCTCTTACTTCAGCGCGCTCGTGTCAAACTCGTCGAGGAACTTCTTCGCGGTCGTCGCAACATCCTCGAGCGCAGCGTCGCCGAACGGAGTTGCAAGCCCGGCGGTCGCGACAAGTCCGTCAAAGGTCTCGGTACCCGCCTTGCGAACGAGCGCCATATAACGCTTCCACGCGTCGTCGCGGTCGCGCTGGATGCACGCCCAGAACTGGAGCGCCACCGTCTGCGCCAGGCAGTAGTCGATGTAGTAGAACGGGCGCTGATAGATGTGCGACTGACGTTGCCAGCCGCGTCCCTCGCCGTAGAACGGTATCTCGGCGATCTTCAGCCACGGGCGATAGGTCGCCTCCAGCTTCTTCCACTCCTCGTGACGCTGCGCCGGCGTGAATTCGGGGTGCTCGTACACGATGTGCTGGAAGTGGTCGACCATCGTGCCGTAGGGTATGAAGCAGATGGCATACGCGAGATGCGAATAACGATACTTGTCCGCGTCCGCTCCGAAGAAGTCCTCCGACCAGCTCTCGGCAAAGAACTCCATCGACATCGAGTGGACCTCGCAGCTCTCGAGCGTCGCGTGGCGGGATGCCATCGGCTCGATGTTGCGCGCCATATACGCCGCAAACGCGTGACCGCACTCGTGGGTCACGACCTCGACGTCGCCCTGCGTGCCGTTGAAATTCGCGAAAACGAACGGTGCGCCGTACTCCATCAGGGTCGCGCAGTGTCCGCCGCCCGCCTTGCCCGGCTTGGACAGCACGTCGAGCAGCTCGTGGTCGTAGAGGAAATCGACAAACTCGGCGGTCTCGGGGGACAGCTCGTGATACATCTTCCTGCCCGCCGCGAGTATGTCGTCCGAGCTGCCGCACGGAGTCGCGTTGCCGCTGCGGAACACCAGTCCCTCGTCCGCGAGCGTCATCGGATAGGGCAGATTCGTGCGCTCCACCTGCTCCTTTTTCAGCGCGGCGGCGACCGGAACGAGATACTTAATTACCGCGTCGCGGAACTTTGCCACGTCCTCGGCGGTATAGCTGTTGCGGCACATATTGTCATAGCCGAGCGGGAGATAGTTGTCATAGCCCAGCTTCTTTGCCATTGCGGTGCGGACCTTGACCAGCTTGTCGTATATCTCGTCCAGCTCCTCGCCGTGCGAGTTGTACCAGTCGCCCTCCGCCTTCCACGCGGCGTGGCGCAGCTTGTCGTCCGGCGACACCTTGAACGGCGTCATCTGCGGCAGGGTGCGCTTCTCGCCCTCAAAGTCTATCTGCGCCGACGCGATGAGCTTGGAATACTCGTTGACAAGACGGCTCTCCTCCTGAAGGTCGGCGATGATCTCCGGCTTGAAGCAGCGCAGCCTTATCTCGTCGTTCTTGAACATCAGCGTGCCGAACTCCTTCTCGAAGTCCTTGCGGAACGGCGAGGCGAGCAGCGCATTCGTCCACTCGCTGCTAAGCTCGTTTATCCGCGGCCTGGTGTTCGACCAATACTCGCGCTCCTTTGCGTAGTATTCGTCGCGGGTGTCTATCTGATAGCGGTTCATGCACACCGACGAATAGGTGCTGACATGAGCATCCTCCTTCTCGCGCGCGAGAAACGCCTCGCGAGCCTCGGCATAGGTCTTGGCGTTTTTCAGCGCGGCGAGCGACTTCTCATGCGCGGCCTTGATCGTCTCAAACTCTATGCGCTCATACGGCAGTTCCCAAAACTTCTTCATCAATACAGTCCTCCTTAATAATTACGCCCAAATTTGAACTCACTAAAACTAAAACTCGAACTCCTCCGTACCGAGCCCACCGACCAGCTTGCATTTCGCTCCGGTCAGCCGGATGCAGGCAAAGTTCGGATCGTCCACCGTGTGCAGCTTTTGCAGGAACGGGCTTTGCTCAAGCGCCCACTCCTTGACCTCCGGGCGGTCGTCTATGACGGCGCAGGCGGTGATGCGCAGCCACTCGCCGTCCTTGCCCATGCAGGCGATCTCCACCTTCGGGTTCGCGAGTATCTGCTTTACGACATCCTTCTGCTTGTCGCTTACGATATACACGCCGCCGTCGAACTCAAACACTCCGCCGAACGGACGCACGCGCGGTTGATCGCCGTCGGTGGTGGCTATGTAGAACACTCCGGCGTCGCCCAGAAACTCAGCCGCCTTGTTCATAATATCCCTCCCCATTTTAATACTGTATTGATTATACTACTACCCTACGGAAAACGCAAGTGCAACCTGTGTCCCCCTACGAGCGCGTGCGACTTGACTTCCCTATTTCTCCATGATATTCTATTCATATCTTACGACAGAAGAAAGGCGGGTCGGATATGGAATGGAACGGCGAAGTCCGCGTTCTGCGGGCAAACATCGCGACAAGGCGCATCCTTGTCACAAGCGATATCCACGGTGACCCGGATGGTCTCAAAGCGCTGCTCGCAAATTTGGCGTACACGCCCGGCGAGGACTCCCTCGTCATCCTCGGCGACATGGTGCAGAAGGGCGCGCGGAACTTGGACACTGTTCGGTATGTCATGGAGCTTGCGAAGGCTGAAAACGTGTTTGTTCTCATGGGGAACAACGACCTTTTCACGCTGGAAGGCACCGACGAGGAACTGCTGACCCACGCCCGCGAGTTTCCCGGACGCTCCGTCCTCGGGGAGATGGCTGCCGAGATGGGGCTTCCCTTCCCCGCCGACGTGGGCGAGACCCGCGCGATACGCGAGAAAGCAGAGCAGGTTTTCTCCAAAGAGTTGGACTTCCTGCGCGGACTGCCACACATCCTTGAGACGGAGAAATTTCTCTTTGCCCATGCCGGTCTTACCGACGAAAACCTGGAGCGTCAGGAACTGGAGTATGTCCTTGCCGCGCCGCGTTTTCACGAGACGGTGACCCACACCTTCTCAAAGATGCTGCTGGTCGGACACTGGCCCGCCACCAACTACCGCACCGACGGGCTGAACTACGCCCCGCTGTACAGCGAATCGCACAACGTGCTTTCGATAGACGGCGGCAACAACCTGAAGAGCTTCGGGCAGCTCGACGGCGTGATACTGGACAGTGCGACCGGTTCGTGGGGCTGGGTCGGCGTGGACAATTTTCCGAAAATGCGGACGACGCACGCGCAGAGTGCCGACGACGGGACGTGCATCGTCTGGCCGGACAACTCGGTCGAGCTCATCGAACGCGGAAGCGAGTTCTCCCGCTGTCGTGCGGCAAAAAACGGCATCGAGCTGGACATCCCAAACGAATTTCTTTACGAGGATAAAAGCGGGCTTCGATGCAGTGACATTACCGACACCCGTCTCGGTGTGGATGAGGGCGAGACCCTCAGCATCGTGCGAGAATTCAGCGACCGACTGCTTGTCAAAAACGACCGCGGCGAGGTAGGCTTCCTCTTCAAGTAGCCAAAATACAAAACAAGGGAGAAAAGCACATGGATATTTGGGAAAAACTATATCAAGCGGCAAAATCCGAGTACCATCCGGAGGAAGTCACTCCGTTTATCACCGCCCACCACGTCGTAGCCGCTGTCGAGGCGGAGGACGGACAGATTTTCACCGGCTTCTGCATTGAGGGCTGCAGCGGCGTGATAGCGCTCTGTGCCGAGCGAGTCGCCGCGCTGAATATGTATATGCAGACTGGTCAGACAGTCATAAAGCGGATGATTGCTTTTCGCAGCGCGCCTCCGAAAGGGCCGGGCGGCGGGATGCCCTGCGGTGCGTGCCGCGAGTTCATGCTCCAGCTCTCGCCAAAAAACAGGGACATCGAGGTCCTCGTCGACTACGACACGCGCGAGACGGTGCGGCTCGGCGATCTCCTGCCCGGCTGGTGGGGCTGGAAACGCTACGCCGAGGCCGGTCTCAGCGACTGACTTGCGGCGGCAAGCCCACTCACATGAGGCAAGCAAAAACCGACGGTCTTTCGACCGTCGGTTTTGTTTTGCTGTTTTGACTGTGCCGGAAACTTACTTCTCCCCATCCAGTCCCGGATAGCGCGAACGCGCCTTGTAGCTGGTGTGCAGCAGCTCGTGAGCGAGATGGCTTCCCGGCTCGCCGAGGAACTCCGCGTACACCTTCTTCATCAGCGGGCTCTCGTGGCTCTTGCGGAGCGCCATCGCCGCGTCCTGCGAATACAGCGCCTTTGCGCGCTCGCTGCGCAGGTCGACGAAGTTGCGGATGCTGCCCGGCTGGATCGGCTGGCCGCCGCCGTTGACGCAGCCGCCGGGGCAGCCCATTATCTCGATGAAGTGGTAGGTCGCCTCACCGTTCTTCACGCGCTCGAGCAGCTCCTTGGCGTTGGCAAGACCGCTCGCCACGGCGACGCGCACCTTCATGCCCGCCACGTCGTACTCGGCCTCCTTGATGCCCGCGATGCCGCGAACCTCGGTGAAGTCGAGCTTCGGCAGCTCCTTGCCGGTCAGCTTCTCAACAACGGTGCGCAGCGCGGCTTCCATAACACCGCCGGTCGCGCCGAAGATGACGCCCGCGCCGGTGAAGTCGCCGAACGCCGGGTCGAAGGTCTCGTCGGGCAGACGGTTGAAGTTCAGACCCGCCTTCTTTATCATCTTCGCAAGCTCGCGGGTGGTTATCGTCGCGTCGATGTCCCACAGGCCGTCGACCGCCGACTGATCCTCGCGGCGAACCTCGTACTTCTTAGCGGTGCAGGGCATTGCGGTGACGACGAAGATGTCCTTCGGGTCAATGCCCATCTGCTTTGCGTAGTAGCTCTTCATCATCGCGCCGAACATCTGCTGAGGCGACTTGCAGCTCGACAGGTTCGGGATGAACTCGGGATAGTACTGCTCGCAGAAGCGGATCCAGCCCGGCGAGCAGGAGGTGATCATCGGCAGCACGCCGCCCTTCTGGACGCGCTCGATGAACTCGTTGCCCTCCTCCATGATGGTCAGGTCGGCGGCGACGTTGACATCGAACACACCGTTGAAGCCGAGACGACGCAGAGCCGCGCACATCTTGCCCTCGACGTTGGTGCCTATCTCATATCCGAACTCCTCGCCCAGCGCCGCACGGACAGCCGGAGCGGTTCCGACAACGACGTGCTTGGTCGGATCGGCGAGCGCCGCCCAGACCTTGTCGGTGTCGTCCACCTCGGTCAGAGCGCCGGTCGGGCAGACCGCGATACACTGTCCGCAGCTCACGCAGCCGACTTCGCCCAGTCCGCGGTCGAAGGCCGAGCCGACGTGGGTCGCAAATCCGCGCTCGCTTGCGCCGATGACCGCGACCGACTGCTGATAGCGGCAGACCGCCATGCAGCGACGGCAGAGCACGCACTTGGAGTTGTCGCGGATGAGATGCGCGGTCGAGCACTCGATCTGCGGCTCAAGGCCGTGCATATCGCCGAAACGGACTTCCTCGACGCCATACTCCTTCGCCAGCTTCTGCAGTTCGCAGTTCTGGTTGCGCGAGCAGGTCAGGCACTCCATGCGATGGTTAGAAAGTATCAGCTCGAGAGTCATCTTACGAGCCTGGAACGCCTTCTGCGAGTTGGTGTTTATCTCCATACCCTCGGCGACCGGATAGACGCAGGCTGCGACCAGGCCGCGAGCGCCGCTGACCTCGGTCATGCACATACGGCAAGCTCCGATGGCGTTTATCTCCTTCATGTAGCAGAGGGTCGGTATATCCACACCGGCGGCGTTTGCGGCTTCGAGCACTGTCGAACCCGCGGGCACCGATACCGGTATGCCATTCACTTTAACATTAACCATATCCATTTCCTTGCCTCCCTCCGATTACGCCTTGACGATAGCGCCAAAGCTGCAGTTTTCGATACAGGCGCCGCACTTGATGCACTTGCTGACGTCTATGCTGTGCGGCTGACGGACCTCGCCCGAGATAGCTCCGACCGGGCAGTTGCGCGCGCACTTGGTGCAGCCCTTGCACTTGTCCGCCTCGATGTGGAAGTTCAGCAGCGCCTTGCAGACGCCAGCCGGGCACTTCTTGTCCACAACGTGGGCAACATACTCGTCGCGGAAATGCTTGAGCGTGGACAGCACCGGGTTCGGCGCGGTCTGACCGAGTCCGCACAGCGAGTTCGCCTTGACGTGCTCGCACAGCTCTTCAAGCAGGTCGATATCCTCGAGCGTGCCCTGGCCGGACGTGATCTTGTTAAGTATCTCAAGCATACGACGCGTGCCGATACGGCAGGGCGCGCACTTTCCGCAGCTCTCGTCGACGGTGAACTCGAGGAAGAACTTGGCGATATCCACCATGCAGTTGTCCTCGTCCATGACGATAAGTCCGCCCGAACCGACTATCGAACCGATGGCAGCCATCGACTCATAGTCGAGCGGGGTGTCGATGAGGCTCGCGGGTATGCAGCCGCCGGACGGACCGCCGGTCTGCGCGGCCTTGAACTTCTTGCCGTTCGGAACGCCGCCGCCTATCTCCTCGATGACCTCGCGAAGGGTGGTGCCCATCGGGATCTCGACAAGTCCGGTGTTGGTTATCTTTCCGCCGAGAGCGAAGACCTTGGTGCCCTTCGACTGCTCGGTGCCCATCGCGGCAAACGCCTCGGCTCCGTTGTTGATTATCCACGGGATGTTGGCGTAAGTCTCGACGTTGTTGTTGTTGGTCGGCTTACCGAACAGGCCCTTATTCGCCGGGAACGGAGGACGGGGACGCGGCTCGCCGCGGTGACCCTCTATCGAGGTGATGAGCGCGGTCTCCTCGCCGCAGACGAACGCGCCCGCGCCGAGACGGACTTCGATGTCGAAGTCAAAGCCGGTTCCGAATATGTCCTTGCCCAGGAAGCCGTACTCGCGCGCCTGGCCGATAGCGACCTGGAGACGCTTGACGGCTATCGGGTACTCGGCACGGACATAGACATAGCCCTGATGCGAGCCGATGGCGTATCCGGCGATGGTCATCGCCTCGATGACGCTGTGCGGGTCGCCCTCGAGTATCGAGCGGTCCATGAACGCGCCCGGGTCGCCCTCGTCGGCGTTGCAGCAGATGTACTTTATCGGATCCTTCTCAGCCGCGGCAAACTGCCACTTGCGTCCGGTCGGGAAGCCCGCGCCGCCGCGTCCGCGCAGTCCGCTTGCCGAGACGATGTCTATGACCTCTTTCGGGGTCTTTTCGGTGAGGCAGGTCGCGAGCGCCTGATATCCGTCATAGGCTATGTACTCGTCGATCTCCTCCGGGTTGATAACGCCGCAGTTGCGAAGCGCTATACGCTTTTGCTTGCGGTAAAAATCGGTATCGTTCAGCGACGCGTGAGCCGCGCCCTTGTGCTCCGCACCCTCGTGATAGAGCAGGCGCTGCACGACACGTCCCTTGAGGATGTGCTCCTCAACTATCTCCTTGACGTCCGGAACGGTGACCATCGAATAGAAGGCTCCCTCCGGATAGACAACGACTATCGGACCGAGCGCGCACAGACCGAAGCAGCCGGTCTGTACGACCTTGACCTCGTCCTGAAGTCCGTTGCTCTCGAGCTGACGCTCGAACTCGGCGCGGATCTCCGGGCTTTTCGATGAAGTGCAGCCGGTGCCTCCGCAGACCAATATATGTGCTCTTGCAAAAGTCATCACTGTACCTCCCTTATTACTCCGCAGCGCTGATGGTCATATCCTCCACCACGCGGTGGTTGACCAGATGCTCCGAGACCATCTTGCGCGCCTTTTCGGCGTCCATGTGAACGTAGGTCGTCTTCTCCTTGCCCGGCTCGAAGACCTCAACGATCGGCTCGAGACGGCAGACACCGATGCAGCCGGTCTGGCTGACCTTAACGTTGGTGAGATTGCGCTTGCCCACCTCATCAACGATAGCGGCGAGGACCGGACGCGCGCCCGCGGCTATGCCGCAGGTCGCCATACCGACGACGACGCGGATGCTGTCATCGCTGTCAACGCGCATATTCATCTGACCCTGCATCTTTTCGCGAATTGCCTTGAGCTCAGCTATGCTCTTTGCCATGGGAACTATACCTCCATAATTCAGATTTAGTTTACTTATCTTCTATTTCCGCCTCGTTTTCCGCGAGGAACTCGCCTATCCAGACGAGCACCTCCGGCTCACCGACCGAAACGTCTCCCAGCTCCTCCCGAAGCTCGGGCACGGACAGGGTGAACTCGCCCGCGTCGGTGCGGCGGCGGTAGATAAAGTCGATATCCGGACTTCCCTGTATCAGCGTTACCATGCTTCCGCTGAGATCGCCCAGCGGCGGCATATCTATGTTCGAGCGCTTGAACCACGCCTTGGTGCGGGTGCCCTTGCCCAGCTCGCTCTCGATCTCGAATCCGCCCTCCGCCTGCTCCGCCTCCATCTTGAGAAGCGGCAGACCGAGACCCACGCGCCGCGTCGTGCGGGTGGTGGTGAACGGATCGGTGACCGACGCGAGGAACTCCGGGCTCATGCCGCAGCCGTTGTCGCGTATCTCGAGCGAAACGACATCCTCTCCCTTGAGGTCAAAGACATCTATCTCGACGCGGGTCGCTCCGGCGCGGACCGAGTTTTCCGCTATGTCCAGCAGGTTCAGGGAAAGCTCCTTCATCTTGCTTACTTCTGATACTGTGCGAGAATGCCGGGAACGTCGGCCGCGACCAGACGTCCGTAGACTTCGTCGTTAATGGTCATGACCGGGGCAAGACCGCAGGCTCCGATGCAGCGGGTCGCATCGACCGAGAACAGTCCGTCCGGAGTGATCGAGCCCGCCTCGCAGCCGAGCACCTCGACGACCTTCGCGAGAACGTCGCCCGAGCCCTTGACATAGCAGGCGGTGCCGAGGCAGACGCTTACGCGGGTCTGTCCCTTCGGGTTGAGGGCAAACTGCGCGTAGAAAGTGGCGATACCGTATATCTCGGTCAGCGGTATGCCGGTCTCCTCCGCTATCATCACCTGTACCTCTTCGGGCAGATAGCCGTAGATCTCCTGTGCCTTCTGCAGGATCGGCATGGTCGAACCCTTTTCATGCTTGGTTTCCGCGATGAACTTCTTCAGCTCCGCTTCCTGCTCGGGCGTGCCTTTGAAAGCCACCTTGGTCTTTGTGTTGGGCATTGAAAAACCTCCTCCATTCCTCTAGTCAGAGCAGGTCAAATCCTGCCCCTCATATGGTGCTGATAAAATTATATCACAGTCGTTTCGACTTTTCCATAGGTTTTTTGATGAAATCCGTGAAAAATTTACTCAGACGTCGAGTCGACCGGTGAGAGTGCCGCGCTTCACCGCCTCAATGACCGCCTTCGCGCTGCGCTCATCCGCCTCCAACTCGAACTCGGCGTCGGGCAGAGCGTCCAGCTGATGCGCGTCCGAATCGGTGATAAACGGCATTCCGCGAAGGTCGCTGTGCATCTCGGCAAGCGCTGCTTTGTCGCCTTTTCTCGTTATCTCGACCGCCGGAAATTTCCATCTTTTGTCAAAAAATCCAAGATTTGCCAAAACAGAAAAGCTGTCGCGGTCGATGTGGGCGGGAATTGCAACGCCGCCGTATCCCTCCACAAGCGCCGGCACCTGCTCCACCGCTATGCTGGTGGCGCTGATGAGCAGCCTGTCCTCGATACCTAATATATTGTCGTTCGCGTCCATTATGAACTGGTTTCCAAAAAATTCCGGACGATTGGCCACGTCCGCAAGTTTTGAATGTACAAAATCCCCAAACTCCTCCGCAGCCTTCAGCTCGGGAAACAGACAGAGTATGTGCGACTCCTCGTCGGTGGTAAGCTCCATCGCGGGCACGAACACAAGCCCATACTCCTCCGCAGCCTCCGCGGCCGCGCGACAGTTTTTGGTCGAACCGTGGTCGCTTACCGCAAAGACGTCCAACCCCGCAAGCATCGCCATGCCGGCAATGTTCGCGGGGGTCATGTCGTCCGAGCCGCACGGGCTCAGACAGCTGTGTATGTGCAGGTCGTATTTGAGTTTCATCACACGCCCGCCGCCTCGTGGACCCGCCACGCGAGCTCGTGACTGCCCATCGGACTGCGGAACACCGCCGCCGCGATAGTCTCAAACTTTCGCGCAAGCGGCTCGTCCGGCTCCACACCCTCGGCAAGTATCACGCACGCGACGTCGGCAAGCTCCGCCACCGCCGCGACATTGACGTTGGACATGATGGTCACCCAGCAGTCGCCGCTCTTTGCGCGACCCATTACCCAACTCAGCAGGTCCCCGACATATCCGCCGGTTATCTCGCGATCCGGCTCGTCGCCCATGCTCAGCACCTCGAGACCGAGCGTCTCGGCAAGCTGTTTTACCGTCATTACAGTGTCTCCTTTCCTCCCTTGTCCCCCTCTTTGCGGAACGGCGGCGGCAGGAATGCCTCGGCGTCCTTCGCGCCGGTCAGATACTGCATCTTCTCGTGTATATGGAATATGCAGTCCTCCTCCGACGCAAAGCCGAGCACCACGTCCTCCGCAAGTGCGCGGCAGCTCGGAGCGCCGCAGCTTCCGCAGTCCAGTCCGGGCAGCTCTTTTGTCAGCTTATCTATGCGCTGATATTTCTCCATCGCAACGGCGCGGTCGTCGTCCAACTGCCACACGTCCAGTCGCTCGTGCGAGCGGTCGGAGATGGCAAGCTTTTCGGTGTCCTCGTCGGCGCGGTTGCGGCTGACCGGCAGGTATCGCATCAGATGGTTTATCCGCGTCTTTGCGACATACGCGTTCTCCACCGTGAGACAGCCGCCGACGCACCCCTGAGTGCAGGCGTTCAGCTCGAGGAAATTGACCTCCGGAAGCATCCCGTCCTCAACATCCTCGAGTATCTTTATAATGTTGTCTATGCCGTCCACCGCGAGGTGTCCCTCGTCCAGCAGCGCTGCGGCTTCTCCTCCCGAACGCGACCAGCCTATGCCGACTATGCCGCTCGAGCTGAGCTGCTCATAGTCGTCCACCGTCTTCATCGCGGGCAGCAGCCGCTTGTACACGTCGTTCATCGAGATCGCGCCGTCTATCACTCCGTCCGACTCGTGCGCGGTGGTGACCTTCGCGGCGCAGGGCGTGATAAAGAATATGCCGATGTCCTCCGCCTTCAGTCCCGTTTTTGCGACCGCGTTTGCGCGCGCGGTCATTGCAGCCAGCTCGACCGGCTGCACCTGCTCCGCGATGTTCGGTATCAGCTCGGGAAAACGCAGGCGGATAAGGCGCACCACGACCGGGCACGCCGAGGATATGTATGGACGCGGCAGTCCACCGCGCGCCATACGCTTGCGGGTCACGTCGGATATCTGCTCGGCGGCGCGGCTGACCTCGTACACGTCGTCAAAGCCGATCTTTTTCAGCGCCGCGAGCACGATATTCACGTCGTCCAGGTTGTGGAACTGTCCGTACAGCGACGGCGCGGGCAGCGCTACCGTATATTTGAACGCGTTTATGCTGTCAAACGGATCGGTCTCCGCCTTCTTCGCCTTGTGCGGGCAGTATCGTATGCAGTTGCCGCAGTCGATGCAGCGCTCGGCAAGGATGTGCGCACGTCCGTTCCGCACGCGTATCGCCTCGGTCGGACAATGCTTCATGCAGGTCGTACATCCCATGCATTTGCTCTTGTCGAGCGTGACCGAATTAAGCGGGAAGTTCTCCCCCTTTTGCATTTACTCTACCTCTTTTCGTCGGGCGTGGTATCATCCGGCGGGACGTATCTTCATCGTCACCGTCGTGCCCTCCCCGATAGTGCTTTCGATTGCTATCTCGTCCGAGTAGCGCTTCATGTTCGGCAGGCCCATGCCCGCGCCGAATCCAAGCTCGCGGACGGTCTGCGACGCGGTCGACCAGCCCTCCTGCATCGCCTGATCCACGTCGGGTATGCCCGGACCGTGGTCGGCAAGCACGATGACCACCTCGTTCTCGTCCACCTCCACGTCCGCGACTCCGCCGCCGCCGTGTATGACCAGGTTTATCTCACCCTCGTACATACATATCGCGACGCGTCGCATGGTGTCCGAGTCAAAGCCCAGCCGCCGCAGCACGCGCTTTACGTCGGTCGACGCTTCTCCGGCGGAGGTGAAGTCCTCGCCGTCCACGTCATAGTGAAGTTTCAGTTTCTCCATGTCAGCTGTTCCCGACCAGTCCGGCGGAATAGAGCTTTCCGCAAGCGACAAACATACGCTGGGCGGTGGTCATCATCACGATGTCGCGCTGGCGCGCAAGCTCCACGACCGCCGCTTCCGGCTCTTTTCCGCGCACAAACACGATGCAGCGCATGTCCATCATGTCCGCCGTGCGCACCACCTGCGGGTTCATAAGTCCGGTCAGCAGCACCGACTGCTCCTTGACAAACGCCAGAACGTCGCTCATCAGGTCGCTGCCGCATGCGGACTTTACCTCGGTGTCCAGCAGATCCTCTCCGCAAAGCACCTCGGCCTCGAGTATGTCCTTGATTTCTTTTATAAGCATCGGTCATCCGTCCTTCTCCCCGTCTCTGGGGGCAATGTAGCGCAGTTCGCGCATATGTACGCATTGATTATACCAAATATATTCGGTCAGCGCAAGAACATTTTCGTGGAAAATCAACAAATGCCCCGTCCGATATTTTTCACTTGCCGTCCCGCACAAAAGCGTGTATAATGGTGTACACAACAAATCAGGAGGTTTCAGCATGAAAGCGTTGAAAGTTATCGGTCAGGTGCTGCTCGGACTGGGCGCGATAGTCGGCATCGTCGCGGTCGTTTTCCGCTACACCAGCCTGCTCAACGAGCCGTATATGTCGCTGAAGAACTACATATCCCCGCCCACTCCCCGCGACTGCGACACCGAGATAGGCGAGTAAATTCATGCCGATAAAAGTACCGTCGGATCTGCCCGCGCTGAAGAGTCTCGAGCGGGAGAACATATTTGTCATGCACGCGCGGCGGGCGGAGGAACAGGATATCCGTCCGCTTCGTCTTCTGCTGCTCAATCTCATGCCGACAAAGCTGGAGACCGAGACGCAGATCCTGCGCTGCCTGTCAAACACTCCGCTCCAGCTCGAGCTTGATCTGCTCCAGACGTCGAGCTACAAGGCGACCCACGTTTCGGAGGAGCACCTGCTCGACTTCTACATGACCTTTGACGAGATAGAGCACCTCCGCTACGACGGCATGATAATCACCGGCGCGCCGGTCGAGCATATGGAGTTCGAGAAGGTCGCGTACTGGAAAGAGCTGTGCCGCATCATGGACTGGAGCCGCGAAAACGTGTTCAGCACGCTGCACATCTGCTGGGGCGCGCAGGCGGGACTGTACCACCACTACGGCATACAGAAACATCCGCTCGAAAGCAAGAAATTCGGCATATTCGAGCACACCGTCGCCGCGCCGAATTCGCCGCTCATGCGCGGGTTCGACGCAAAATTTCTCGCCCCGCACTCCCGCCACACCGAGGTGCGAGTCGAGGATGTCGCACGCGTACCCGAGCTTGAGATACTCTCCACCGGCGAGAAATCGGGGCTGTACATCGCGGCGACGCGCGACCGACGTCGGCTGTTCGTCACCGGACACTGCGAGTACGACGCGGACACGCTTGCGCGTGAATACTTCCGCGACCTGGAAAAGGGGCTGGACATCGCCGTCCCCGAGAACTACTTCCCGAACGACGACCCATCGCTCGAGCCGCCGCTCAGCTGGCGCGCGCACGCGATGCTGCTCTACTCCAACTGGCTGAACGACGTCTATCAGCAGACCCCATATGACCTAAACGACCTGTGAAAACGGGTCGTTTTTTACAAAAAGGAGGATGCTTGTGAACATTTTTGAAAGGATAGAACTGGCAAAAGTCCTGCCGGTCGCGGTCATCGACCGTGCCGACGACGCGATACCCCTCGTCGACGCACTGGCGCGCGGCGGGCTGTCCGCCATCGAGGTCACCTTTCGCACCGACGCGGCGGCGGACGCGATTCGCCTGATTCGTGCCAAGCGCCCGAACATACTCGTCGGAGCGGGCACGGTCCTCACCGCGAAGCAGGCGCGGTCGGCGGCGGACGTCGGTGCTCAATTTCTCGTCGCGCCTGGGCTGAACGCGGACACGGTGTGCGCGGCGGCGGACGTCGGGCTGCCCTTCCTGCCCGGAGTGCTCACGCCGAGCGAGCTCGAGCGCGCGATGAGCCTTGGGCTTGAGCGGGTGAAGTTCTTCCCCGCGGAGGCGGGCGGCGGTGTCGCGATGCTGAAGGCGATGTCCGCGCCCTACCGCGCGATGAAGTTCATGCCCACCGGCGGGATAAACGCGGAAAACCTGCTCGACTACCTCGCGCTCGACTGCGTTTTCGCCTGCGGGCTCAGCTCGGTCTGCGAACGCGGCTTGCTCTCCGACGGCGACTTCGCCGAAATTGAACGACGCGCAGGTCAGATAAAATCACTGCTTGACACCCTTAAAAGGAGGAAAAACGCGTGAAAATCGTAACTTTCGGCGAAATAATGCTTCGTCTGCGGCCGGAGGGATTTCTCCGTTTTTCGCAGGCGGACAAGTTTGAGGCGACCTTCGGCGGCGCGGAGGCGAATGTCGCGGTGAATCTCGCGCAGCTCGGCTGCAAGACATCGTTCGTCTCAAAGCTCCCTGCCCACGCCATCGGAGAGATGGCGGTCTCGTCACTGCGCAAATACGGCGTAGATGTTACCAATATTCTGCGCGGCGGGGACAGAGTGGGCATTTATTTCCTCGAAAAAGGCATGGACGCGCGTGCAAGTGTCTGCGTCTACGACCGCGCGCGTTCGGCGATAGCGACCGCCGAGGCGGGCGAGTTCGACTGGGACACGATCCTCGACGGCGCGGACGCGTTCTTCTTCACCGGCATCACTCCCGCGCTCGGAGAAAACATGGTAGAGGCGTGCAAAAAAGCCTGTGAAACAGCCAAAAAGAAGGGTATTTTGGTCTGCTGCGATACCAATTTCCGCGCGGCGCTCTGGTCGCTCGACGACGCGTCCAAGGTGATGTGCGAGCTGCTTCCGCTCTGCGACGTGGTCATCTCGAACGCCGGACTTGCGAACGATATGTTCGCGCTCGGCGTCCCATCGAACGGAGAACTGCTCGACGAAAACGGACTGCGCGCGGTCGCAGAGAAACTCCGCGAGCGTTTTGGCTGCAAGGTGGTGGCGCTCACCCAGCGCGAGAGCATCAGCTCGAACCGCCACCGATTCTCCGGCGCGTTGCTCGTCGGCGACAGCTTCGCACACTCGCGCGTCCACGACATCGACATCGTCGACCGCGTCGGCAGCGGCGATGCGTTCGCGGCGGGCGCGATACTCGCGGTCTTGGATGGCATGAGCGCGGCGGATGGCGCCGAATTCGCCGCCGCCGCAAGCGTTCTCGCGCACAGCATAGAGGGCGACGTGAATCTGTCCGGCCGAGCGGAGATAGAAAAGCTCGCTCGCGGCGGCGACAGCAGGATCGTTCGATAAAGTTACGAAATGGAGGAAATAGCATGAAATTAGGCTTCCGTTGGTATGGAGAAAGTGACCCTGTTTCGCTTGAGAGCATCCGCCAGATTCCCAATATGCGAAGCGTCGTGTCGGCGGTGTACGACGTGCCGCCCGGCGAGGTCTGGCCGCTCGAGAGCATCGAACGCATGAAGCTCGCCTGCGAAAAGGCGGGGCTTGTGTTCGATGTCGTCGAGTCGATACCGGTACACGAGGAGATAAAGCTCGGCGGCAAAAACGCGTCCAAATTGATTGAAAACTATAGAGAAAACATACGTAGAGTTGCGAAATTCGGCATCAAATGCGTCACTTACAACTTTATGCCGGTGTTCGACTGGACGCGCACCAGCCTCGACCACCGCCACGCCGACGGCTCGACCTCGCTTGTGCTCTACCCCGACGAGCTTGCGGGACTTGACCCGCAGCACGACGACATCTCGCTGCCCGGCTGGGACGCGAGCTACTCGCAAAGCGAGGTGCGGCGCCTGCTCGACGCGTATGGCGAGCTTGGCGAGGACGGTCTGTGGCAGAACCTCGAGCACTTCCTGCGCGAGATAGTGCCCACCGCTGAGGAGTGCGGCGTGCGCCTTGCGATACATCCCGACGACCCTCCCTACCCGATATTCGGACTGCCGCGCATCGTGCGCGACGAGGCGGCGCTCGACCGACTGCTCGGCGTCGTCGATTCACCCGCAAACTCGCTCTGTCTCTGCACCGGAAGTCTCGGCTGCGTTCCCACCAACAACGTGCCGAAACTTGCCGCAAAGTACGCAAAACGCGACCGTATCGCGTTTGTTCATCTCCGAAATGTTCAAATTCTGCCGAACGGAGGCTTTGAGGAGCGCGCGCACCTCTCCGAGGCGGGCAGCCTGGATATGTTCGCCATCGTCAAAGCATTGACAGACGGCGGTTTCGACGGCTATGTCCGCCCCGACCACGGTCGAATGATATGGGGCGAGAGCGGCCGCGCCGGTTACGGACTGTACGACCGCGCGCTCGGTGCGGCGTACATCAATGGGCTGTTTGAAGCCTGCGAAAAGATGCAGTAAACGGAGGTAAATCATGGAAAAGAATGTACTTTCTACCGATCTTAGCGGAAAGGTCGCGGTCGTCACCGGGGCGGGCGGAGTGCTCTGCTCGCGTTTCTCAAAGGTGCTGGCGCGCGCGGGAGCGGCGGTCGCTCTGCTCGACCTTGATCTCGGTGCAGCGCAGACGGTCGCCGACGAGATAACAAGCGAAGGTGGTCGCGCGATAGCCTTGCGCTGCAACGTCCTTGAGCGCGCCGACTGCGACGCTGCGGCGACCGCCGTGCTCGATGCGTTCGGGCCGTGCGACATTCTCGTCAACGGCGCTGGCGGCAACAATCCCGCGGCAACGACCGACGGCGAATACTACGAGCCGGACGACGCTACCAAGACCTTCTTAGACCTCGACCCGAAAAAGGTCGGCTTTGTGTTCGACCTCAACTTCCTCGGAACGCTCATTCCGACGCAGTCGTTCGCAAAGCAGATGGTCGGGCGCGGCGGCTGCTGCATCCTCAACGTAGCGAGCATGAACGCCTATCGTCCGCTTACCAAGATACCCGCCTACTCCGGCGCAAAGGCGGCGGTCAAAAACTTCACCGAGTGGCTCGCCGTCCACTTCAGCCACACCGGCATCCGCGTCAACGCGGTCGCGCCGGGCTTCTTCTCCACAAAGCAGAACGCGGCGCTGCTCTGGAACGACGACGGCACCCCCACCGCGCGCACCGGCAAGATACTCGCCGCAACGCCGATGGGTCGCTTCGGACAGCCGGAGGAGCTGGACGGCGCGCTGCTCTTCCTTGTCGACAACGGCGCGGCTGGATTCATAACCGGCGTGACCCTGCCGGTGGACGGAGGCTTCAACGCCTACTCCGGCGTGTGAGCGGAAATCAAAGCATCAAAAAAGAGGGGCGGTGCCCCTCTTTTTTTCGTCCCGATTTTCACTTCTTTATGCGGTTCAGACGAGCCTCGAGCAGTTCCAGACCGCCCTCCGGAAGTCCGCCGACAAAGCCGAGGTTCTGCTCGAGCGACATGCTGCGCGCCATCTCCGCCATGCCTCCCGCCGACTCGCCTGTCATTCCGGGCAGGAGCTGCTCGAGTATCGCGCGGCACTCGTCGCTTTCAAGCAGCACCTTCATGCTGTCCTTGACCGAGTAGTGCTCGTCTGACAGCTCGGGCGTCGCGCGCTCGTCATCAAGTTTGTCCTCAAACCAGTTGCGCACGCCCGCCGCAGCGGCTTTGCGCGCGTCTGCCATCGGATTCGCGGGCACGACGTAGCTCTTCGGCTCGCTTACGACCTTCGTCACCGACAGCGTGTCCGCAAGCTCGCCCGCGACCAGCTTTATCACGTTCTCTCCTTCGGTCAGCGGCACGTTCTCAAACACCTTCACCCTCGCGCCGTCGGTCGAGCCGAAGCGCACGCCGCCCACATACAGCTCGGCATTGCCGGCGTTGGTGCAGACCATCACGCGAGTGGCGTTGCCGCTGCGGTGCGCATATCGCTTGCCGCAGATATGGACAAACGGCTCGCGCGACCAGTGCGCCTTGCAGACATAGAACGAGTCCTTGCGCACGCCGCGGTCGACGGTGACCAGTCCTTTGTTGTTGCGTCCCTTGACCCCTCCCTCGTCGCGCGCCGAGCAGCCGAAGTCGAACATATTCCACACATGGCTCGCCCAAACCCACGGACGCGCGTCGAGCACACCGCACATGTGCGCGTGGTAGAGTGCCTGGTACTCCTCGGTGTAGTCGCTTGCCGCCGGATGCTCGTTGTGGTAGCTGACTATGCCCTCCGTGCCGTACTCGCTCAGACCGACAGCGCGGTCGGGATGCTCGGCGTGGTACTTGTCCAGCCACGGCCCGTTGTCCTCCATCTTTCCGGTGTACCAGCCGAAGTAGTGGTTGTACGACTCGACGTCGGGTATATCGTGCAGCGGATGGTCTCCGGGCGTCGAGCCGATGTGCGCCATCGTCGTCAGCCTCGTCTTGTCAAGCGACTTTACAAGCTCGTTCAGCTCGCGGTGGTTTTCCACCAGACGCGGACGGTCGGCGCCGCCCATCGTTATCTCGTTGGACAGTCCCCAGAAGCATATTGACGGATGGTTGTAGTTCTGGACCACAAGCTCGCGCATCATCTCCATGGCTACCTTGTGTGCATTCGGGTCTTCCGCCTGCGCGCTGATGTACGGTATCTCCGCCCACACGACAAATCCGTACTCGTCGCACAGGTCGTAGAACTCCTGCGGGTGCTGATAGTGCGCGCACCGCACCGTGTTCGCGCCAAGCTCGCGGATAAGCTCCGCGTCCTCGACCAGATCCTCCCTGCTCACCGCCGTGCCCTTGTACAGCCGGTCGCCGTGCTTTGCCACGCCGCGAAGAACGGTCTGTTTTCCGTTGAGGATGAATCCCTTCTGCGGGTCGACCGAAAAGTCGCGCACGCCAAAGCGAACAGTCACCTCGTCAAGCGGCTCGTTGTGCACCGTCAGCCGCGCGCGGGCGGTGTAGAGATACGGGTCGTCGGTCGACCAGCGATGCGCGCGCTCGAGGTGCGCCACCGCCGACACGCTCTCCCCCGCCGGACGCCAGACCTCGCTTATCCGCTTGCCGTCCGCGTCGTATATCTCAAAACAGACGCTCGCCTCGTCCGCGCCGCCCTCGACCCACGCCGAAAGCTCGATGTCCGCGCCGTCGCCCACAGCTTTCGGCGTTATCGCCACGCCGTCGCCGCCGTAATAGCCGAGCGCAAAGTGAGCGGACGGCACGCGGATGAGCTTCACGCCGCGCGTCAGTCCGCCGTAGAAGGTGAAGTCCGCCATCTGCGGATAGATGTCGCCAAACGCGCTGTTGTCCACCCGAATTTGCAGCAGATTCTCGCCGTTTTCGTGCAGAAAATCGGTTATATCTGCGCGGAATCGGGCATATCCGCCCTTGTGCTCGCACACCTTCGCGCCGTTGACGAACACTTCGCCGAGAAGCGATGCCGCGCCGACCTCCGCAAACACCCTCTCGCCTGTCGGACGCGCGCTCGGCAGCTCTATCCTGCGTATGTACCACGTCGAACCGCGCCACGGCTTGCTTCCGTCCATGCCGTCCACCGCGTTGAAGCTGTGCGGCAGATCGACCCGCTCAAAGCTTTGGTCGACCGTCGGCGGTGTCGGCGACGCGTCCTTTTTGAAGCTCCAGCCGTCATTTATATATATCGTATTGCGCATGATTTTTCCTCCTCCGTATACTAAGTTTTACCTATCTAATCGTATCATCTTTTCGGCAGGATTACAAGCACAAATCGGCTTGAATTGTCCGTCACTCGGTGATATAATGACACACATGGAATGATTTCTGCCGAATCCGCACCCAAAGGAGAACGTATGAAGCGTATATTCTGTCTGATATGTGTCTGCGTCCTGCTCTGCGGCTGCGCGCCGTCCGTTGACGCACCCGAGCCGTCTGTCGCGACCGACGACGCCCGCATATCCTTCCGTGACAGTCTCGGAAACAGTGTTATACTCGCCGAAAAGCCGCAAAATGTCGCGGTTTTGTTCTCATCCTACGCCGAGATATGGCAGCTCGCGGGCGGCGAGGTCGCGATAACCGTCGGCGAGGCGGTCGAGCGAGGCTTTGCCTCCGACGACGCGAAGCTGGTCGACGGCGGCGCGGGCAAGACTATCGACGCAGAGCTGCTGCTGTCCTGCAAGCCTGACCTGGTCATCGGCAGCGCAGACATCGAGGGTCAGGTCGATGCGGCGGAGATAACGAAAAGCGCGGGGATACCGACCGCGCTCTTCCGTGTGGAGACGTTTGACGACTACCTCGATATGCTGAAGATATGCACCGACGTGACCGGCGAAAGCGAGCTGTACCAACGCCATGGCACGGACATACGGCAGCAGATAGACGACATTCTCGCGGCGGCGGCAACCGTCGAGTATCATCCCAACATCCTGTTCATCCGCGCGGGCTCGTCGGCAAGCTCGGTCAAGGCAAAGACCGCCGACCAACACTTTGCCGCCGCGATGCTCGACGAGCTGGGCGCGAAAAATATTGCCGACAGCGCGCCGATACTGCTGGACGGATTGAGCCTCGAGGAGGTCATTTTGCAAGACCCCGACTACATATTCGTCACGTCGATGGGCGACGAGGACGCCTCGAAGTCGTATATGCTCGAACTTTTTGCGACCGAAGGATGGAAAAATCTGACCGCTGTGAGGGAAAACAGGTACGTTTTCCTTCCAAAGGATATGTTCCACTTCAAACCGAACGCGCGCTGGGCGGACGCCTACGGTTATCTCGCCGAGCTGCTCTACCCCGGTCTTTTAGATGCGTAGGCGGGCGGTGGTCGTTGCGGCGAGCGGGTTTGCGGTGATACTGGCCGCACTCTGCGCGCTCGCGTTCGGAAGCGCGAAGCTGTCGCTCGGCGAGGTGGTCGAGGGACTTTTTCGCGTGGGCGGAAACTCGACGGCGGAGTCGATAATCCACGCGGTGCGGCTTCCGCGATGCCTTGCGGCGCTGCTCGCGGGCGCGGGTCTCGCGATAAGCGGCGCGCTGCTGCAATCCGCCACCGGCAACCCTCTCGCCGGCCCGAACATCATCGGAGTGAACGCCGGCGCAGGATTTTTCATGGTGCTGATAAGCTGCCTGTTCCCGCTAAGCTACCGACTGATGCCGCTCGCCGCGTCGGTCGGGGCGTTCGGCTGCACCGCGCTCATCGCGTTCCTGTCCGCAAAGGCGGGCGGCGAGCGGGTGACAATCGTGCTCGCGGGAGTCGCGATATCCGCGCTGTTTTCGGCGGGAATTTCGATGATACGGCTCGTTTTTCCGGACATTTCGATCGATTACAGCTACTTTTCGATAGGCGGCGTGGGCGGCGTTCCGATCGATCGGCTCGTCGTTCCGTCTGTGATAATATTTTCATGTGCAGCAGCCGCTATGTGTGTCGCTCGAAGACTCGACCTGCTCCTGCTCGGTGACGACGCGGCGGCCGGACTGGGTGTGCGGACGGGGATGCTCCGCACCTTTGCGCTGCTGCTGTCCGGCGCTTCGGCGGCTGCGGCGGTGAGCTTTGCGGGACTGCTCGGATTCGTTGGACTGATGTCCCCCCACATTGCACGGCGGCTGCTCGGAAGCGAGCGTATGCGGCTCGTGCTGCCGGTTTCGGCGATGCTCGGCGGCGCGCTGACAGTCGCAAGCGACCTCGTCGGAAGGGTGGCGTTCGCGCCGAGCGAGGTCCCTGCGGGCGTATTTCTCGCGATACTCGGAGTCCCCTTCTTCCTGATGCTGCTTATCGGAAAGCGAGGCCGCATATGAGCGTTATATTTGAGAATGTCAGTGTCGGATATCGCCGTCATCTTGTGCTTAAAAACATATCATTTGAGGCCAACTCGGGCGAGATAACCGCGATCGCCGGACGCAACGGCGCGGGCAAATCGACGCTGCTCGGCACGCTCGGCGGCGCGAAACGCGAGCTTTCCGGTCGAATAGTCGCAGACGGTCGCGAGCTTGCGACGATGACGCCGCGCCGCCGCGCACAGGTCGTCGCGTCGCTCGGACAGTCGCTGCCCCACCCGCACGTCACGGTGCGCGAGCTTGCGGCGTTCGGACGCACCCCGCACCTGCCGCTCGGCGGACGGCTGTCGGAGAAAGACCGCGCGGCGATAGACCATGCGCTCGAGCTTGCGGGTGTGAGCGGGCTTGCCGAGCGGTTTGTGGACACGCTCAGCGGCGGTGAACACCGTCGGGCGTTCTTTGCGATGACGCTCGCGCAGGGCGCGCCGGTGCTGGTTCTCGACGAGCCGACCACTCATCTCGACGCGGCGGCGCGGTTTGAGCTTATCGAGCTGGTCGAGCGATGCCGCGACGACGGTCGGACGGTGATAGTCGTGCTGCACGAGCTTCCCGAGATGCTGTCCTGCGCAGATAAGATAGTGCTGCTCGACGGCGGCGCGGTCGTGTTTGACGGAAATCCCGAGCGATTTTTGAAAGACGGTATCGCCCGACGATACTTCGGCGTGGCAGTTCGAGGTGACAGAGAGCATGGCTACTCGGTCACAAGGGCGTAGTCCGATCACAAAATTTGCAATTTCAACCAATGCTTTATTGCATTTTGGCGTCAGCCGTGTTAAAATACAAGCATAGCTTTTCGTATCGCTAATTCACTGCAAAGGAGCGTTGTCAATGATCGCAAGAGAAGTTTGTCAGCGAGTTCTCCAAAAGGCCGTCTCCACTGGGGCGGACTATGCGGAGATATTCGCCGAGAACACGGTAAATCACACGATAGGCATGATCGCGGACAAGGTCGATTCCATCCGCGACGCGACGATTGCCGGAGCCGCCGTGCGCGTGTACAAGGGACTGCGCAGCGTCATGGCCACCACGGTGGACACCAGCGAGGCAGGTCTCATCCGCTGCGCCGAGAAGGCCGCGGAGGCGCTCGGCCAGGGCAAGGCGGAGATTGACGTCGTGCTGCGCGAGCGTCTGTACGGCGACATCCACCCCATCCGCATCGTTCCGGTCACCGCCGGAAACGCCGCAAAGGTGGAGATACTCAAGGAGGCTTACTTCGCCGCACGCGAGTATTCGGACGCGATAAAGCAGGCGGAGGGCACCTTCCTCGACGTCGACCACAACATACTTATCGCGACGACCGAGGGTCTGTACGCGCAGGATCGCCAGATCCGCACCCGTCTGATAATCAACGCCATAGCCGAGAAGAACGGCGAGACCCAGACCGGCGCGTGCCGTCCGGGCCGCCGCATGGGTCTTGAGATGTTCGAGACGGTCAGCCCGAAGGAGACCGGAATCCACGCCGCGCGCCAGGCGATAACGATGGCGGGCGCGGGCTACTGCCCGGCGGGCGTGATGCCCGTTGCGATAGACAACGGCTTTGGCGGAGTTATCTTCCACGAGGCGTGCGGTCACTCGCTTGAGGCGAGCAGCGTCGCCTACGGACGTTCCCAGTTCTCCGGCAAGCTCGGTCAGATGGTCGCTAATCCGAAGGTCACCGCCATCGACGACGGAACGATACCCAACGCGTGGGGTTCGATAAACTTCGACGACGAGGGCACCCCGTCGCGCAAGAACGTGCTCATCGAAAACGGCGTGCTCAAGACTTACATGATAGACAAGTTCAACGGCCGCCGCATGGGCATGGCGCCCACCGGAAACGCGCGCCGCGAGAGCTACGCCTTCACCACCACCTCGCGTATGACCAACACCTACATCGCGCCTGGCAACGACTCGAACGAGGACATAATCAGCTCGATCGAGTACGGCCTGTACGCCAAGGAGATGGGCGGCGGCTCGGTCAATCCGGTCACCGGCGAGTTCAACTTCGCGGTCAACGAGGGCTATCTCATCCGTAACGGCAAGGTCTGCGAGCCGGTGCGCGGCGCAAGCCTCGTCGGCAAGGGCTCGGAGGTCATCAAGAACATCGACATGGTCGGACGCGATCTGGACATGGGCCAGGGCATGTGCGGCTCGTCCAGCGGCTCGATCCCGACCAACGTCGGTCAGGCGATGATACGCGTGTCGTCGATAACCGTCGGCGGCAGATAAGGAGGGTAAAGCATGGATTTTCGTGAATTCAAAGACGCCGTCGTCGCTGCTGCAAAGGCGGCGGGTCTCACCGATTACGAGCTGTACTACGAGCAGAGCGAGAGCATCAGCGCGGGCTCGGTGCAGCATCAGATAAATCAGTTCACCAACGCAAACAGCGGCGGAGTTTGCTTCCGCGCGGTGGTGAACGGCCGCATCGGCGCGGCCTCCACCGAGGAGCTCAGCGCCGCGCAGGCGAAGTCGATAGTCGCGCGCGCCATCGAGAACGGCGAGACGATAGAGTCGGACGAGAAGGCGTTCCTCTGCGAGGGCGGCAAGACCTATGAGTCGTACGAGCCGTCGGGCTTCAAGCTTCCCGAGACCTCCGCGCTGGTGGATGCCGTACTCGCCGCCAACGACAAGCTGCTGAAAGTTGACAGCCGTGTCGAGGAGAGCAGCGCCGTCAACGCGTCGGCGGAGACCTTGCACATCTCCATCTTCAACTCTAAGGGTCTCGACCTCAGCTGGGACAACACCGCCGTCGGCATGATGGCTATGGCGATAACCTCCGACGGAAACGAAAAGACCAACTCGTTTGAGCGTCAGCTTGGCGATCTCTCGAGCGAGACCGCCGATAAGATAACCAAGAAGGCGGTCGAGAGCGCCGTCGCAAAGTTCGGCGGCCAGGTCGCGCCCACCGCGGTCTGCCCGGTCGTGTTCTCCCCCGAGGCGATGACAAGCCTTCTCAGCACCTTCTCGCCGGTGTTCTCCTCCGAGAGCGCGCAGAAGGGAATGTCGCTGTTCGCCGGCAAGGAGGGCGAG
>CAZBNJ010000023.1:0-25780 GCA_964493515.1 uncultured Oscillospiraceae bacterium
ACGCGGGCATAGCCCCCGGCGTCGACCGCATGGTCATGCTGCTCGCGGGCGAGGAGTCGATACGCGAGATAATCCCCTTCCCGATGAACAAGAACGCGCAGGATCTGATGATGGGCGCGCCGGGAACGGTGACGCAGAAGCAGCTGGACGAGCTGCACATCGCCTGCACCGCCGTAGAGGAGGAGTAAGACGCATGGGAGAGTCGGCAATGAAGAGACCGTCGGCGGATATGCTGGTCAACCTGTACGACTGCGACCTTGAGCCGAATCTCACCCGACTGAGCCTTGAGGGCATCAGGTTCGTTCGCCCGATAGTGCCGCATAAGGACAAGGTGCTCGGGTTTGTGCGCGAGAACTTCGGCGACGGCTGGACAAACGAGTGCGAGCGCACCTTTACCGACTCGCCCGCGCGCTGCTGGGTGGCGGTCAGGGATGGCGAGGTGGTCGGGTTCGCGTGTTGGGACGCGACCGCGCGCGACTACTTCGGGCCTACCGGCGTGCGCGAGGATATGCGCAAGCGGGGCATCGGCTCGGCACTGCTCAAGCTCTGTCTTCGCGACATGAAGGAGCACGGCTACGGCTACGCGATAATCGGCTGGGCCGCACCGGACGCGATAACCTTCTACGAGCGCGAGGTCGGCGCGAAGTATCTCGACGACTGGTCGCAGGAAAAGAGCGTCTATTCGCACCTGATATAGATGGGAGTGTTTGCGGTGAGATACGAGAACACGCTGACATCCGCGATGGACTATGCGAGAGCTGGAAAAATAGAGGAGTGGGTACATACCTATTTGCAGTCCGACGGCCGCAACAAAGAGCTTTCGGACGGTCTGAAGCTGTTTGACCGATACTTCTTAGGCCCGCTCAAAATGCCGCTGTCGCTGTTTGAGCGCTGCTGCGGTCCGGAAGCCGATATGAAATGGGTCGTGGCGGCGGAGGGATTTTGGCGGAGGGTGAAAGCGCTTCAGGATGCCATCTCCGAAAACAGCGACATACCGCCGCTTATCGTACACTATGTCGAAGGCAGATTCGAGCTGGACGATGGGAATCATCGGCTTGAGGCATACTCGCGAGCGGGTGTGGAGGAGTGCTATGCTGTCGTGTGGATGACCGAAAAAGAAGAGTATGCCGAGTTTACGGAAAAATATTCGGAGTACATCGGATAGAAACCACCATATCAAGCGCGCTGTTAAATTTCAAAAATTTGCAAAAACTCTCCCTGAAAAGGGGGAGTTTTTTTGACCGAGACGATTTGGACGCGCGGTGTTGAGATGCCGCGATATGACACGCTGGAGGGACGGATAAAGGCGGACGCGTGCGTGATCGGCGGCGGACTGTGCGGTCTGCTGACGGCGCACTTTATGACGGAGGCGGGGATCGACACCGTGCTGCTCGAGAGCGGTCGGATAGCCTGTGGCACAAGCGGTCGCACGACGGCAAAGCTGACGGCGCAGCACGGGCTGTGCTATCATCGGCTTGTCGAGAAGTTTGGGGAGGACAGCGCAAGGCTCTACGCCGCCGCAAACCGCCGCGCCATCGACGACTACCGCGCGCTTGAGCGGTCGCTGGGCGCCGACTTTGATATAAGCGAGTGCGGGACGTGGCTGTATGCGAGCGGCTCGGTCGGTGCCGACGCGCTCGAGCGCGAGTGCTCTGCCGCAAGGCTTTGCGGGTTTGACGCGGAGCTGTCGGAGGACACGGGACTGCCGCTTGCGAAGCTGGGGCTGCGGTTCGGCGGTCAGGCGACCTTCGACCCGATGCGCGTTATGTCGGCGCTCGCGGGGCGGCTGCGCATCTACGAAAACTCGCGGGTGACCGAGGTCAGCGGACGGTCGGTGCGCACCGAATTCGGCGAGGTGGAGGCGAAAACCGTCGCGTTCGCGTCGCGCTATCCGTTCGTGAATTTTCCCGGATTTTACTTCATGCGGATGCATCAGGAGCGCGACTATGTGCTCGAAATGCAGGGGAAACACGGAATTCGTAAACCTTTTCTCGGCATAGAGGAGGCGGGAGTGTCGCTCCGACCGTGCGGCGAGGACACGCTGCTCATCGGCGGCAGCTCGCATCGCGCGGGAATGGAGGGCGAAGGGCGGTACGAGGCGCTGCGAGCCTTTGCGGCGCAGCATTTTCCGAGCTTGCGTGAGGTCTGCTCGTGGAGCGCGGAGGACTGCGTGACCGTCGACGGCGTGCCGTATATCGGAAGGTTCGCTCCGACCGCGCCGGACGGATGGTTCGTCGCGACCGGCTTTGGAAAGTGGGGGATGACGACGAGCATGGTCGCGGCGCGGCTGGTCACCGACCTGGTGTGCGCCCGGCGCAGCGAGTATGCCGAGCTGTTCGACCCTACGCGGTTTCGGCCGTCGGCGGGCGCGCGGATGCTGATGGAGGAGACGGCGATGAGCGCGAAACACCTTGTGCGGAGCGCATTTGCGCCTCCGGACGGATTTGCCGCCGAGCTGCGAAACGGCGACGCCGCGCACATATCGGCAAACGGACGCAAGGTGGGCGCGTACCGCGACGACGACGGAAGGCTGTGGCTGGTCGAGCCGCGCTGTCCGCACCTCGGCTGCGAGCTTGTGTGGAACGGCGACGAAAAGAGTTGGGACTGTCCCTGCCACGGCTCGCGATTCTCATACGACGGCTCGCCGCTGGACGGTCCGGCGCAAATCGGGATTGCGACCGACAGCGAAGCGTGATATAATCATCCTGTGATACCCAAAAAAGGGGAACAGGATGGACGGCATGGGAGGGCGAAGAACATCGCCCTCGCCGCGCGGTCGCAACACCTGACGAACATCTGAGGTGAGTTTATGGCACAGAAGAAGAAAAAACGCACGAATACGGCACCTATAACCGAGAAAAAGACGGACAAGATATGGACGATGCTGCCCGCGATATTCACCGGGATGATGCTGCTCCTGTTCCTGCTGTCCACCGTCGGCGACGGACTGTGGTTGTCGCTCATCGGGCTGCGGACGTGGGTGCTGGTGGCGATGGTGGCGGCGCTTGCATGGGTGTTTGTCGACGAGCTTCGCAAGGGGCTGAAGGGAGCGGACAATCAGAACTTGAGCAAGGGTCAGAAGATACGGGACTGGATAAAGATAGCGCTTATCGTGGCGTGCGTCATCTGCTTCGTGTCGATAAAGAACGCGAACGGCAAGCCGATAGCCGATTACGACGGCGAGCCGCCGTTCGCGACGATGCGCGACTTTGCGGTCGGCGAGGTTAGCGGATACCGTCAGACGGTGAGCGGCAAGGGGATTAACTGCTACAAGGAGTGGTCGGACATCTCGTCGCCGCGAAACATTGAGTGGAGCGAGCAGGCAGTCGTAGAAAGCGCGGACGGCTCGTACGGCGGCAGCTACAAGGTGTTCTATCACGAGGCGGCAAGCGAGGGCATAGCCACGAAGGTCGCCGGCGAATACTACCGCAAGGACTCGCACAAGCCGAACTTTGAGCAGTACGACGACGTGGCTGACATCGACGCGGACTACGCGAACATCTACACCGTAGACGGACTCAACGATGTGGTACTTATCCGCAAGGGGAATATCGTCGTGCGCGCGGCGGTGTTTTTGCAGGACGGAGCGGGTGTTTCGACGTCGGACGTTGCGCGGACGCTCGCGGAAAGCATTGGATAGGCGACCGCCTGACAATAAAACAGGACAAAAAAGAGGAAGCCCGCAGGCTTCCTCTTTTGCTGTTCTGTTGTGGATTACAGGTTCTCGGCGATCCACTTCGCGTCGTCCGCGATGCACTGATCGTGGTCGGTGTAGAACTCCTCGCGCTCGACGACCCAGAAGGCGTCCGGCGAAGTCTCGTCCAGCGCCGCCTTGATCTCCTTCCAGTCGATGTTGGAGGTCGGATCGGCGATCGGGCACTGACGCATGGGAGGTCTGTCTCCGCCGGGTCCGCCCATCGGGAAGTTCTTCTTCATCTCCTCGAACATCTTCTCGCGCTCCTCGCGCGACATCTTGGTCGCGTCCGGAAGCATCGGACGTCCGCCGGTCTCCGCGTGACGGGAGCGCGGCTTCGGGCCGGGGCCGTAGACCTTGTTGTTCTCCTTGACGTGGATGGCGCAGAAGCGTCCCGGATAGCGGCGGATGAGGCTCGGCGGGTAGGTGCCGGCGTTCATCGCCCAGCCGCAGTCGAGCTGGAAGAAGCACTTCGAGCTGTTGTCCGCGACGTGCTCCCAGATGGTCTTGCCCTCGTCCATATAGAACTCGGACGAATGGTTGTGATAGCCTATCTTGATGCCGTGCTTTGCCGCCTTTTCAGCCCACTCGTCCAGCCAGTGCGCGACCTCGATGGCCTCCGCCTTGTTGCAGAACGGGGTGCTCGCGCAGATGACAGCCTTTGCGCCGAGGTCCGCCATACGCTCGATTATCTCCTCGGTCGGGTCGGCGTGGATGGACATGATCTCAAGTCCGGTCGCCTTCGCCGCGGCCTTGATCTCCTCGTTGGTGTTGAAGTCGAGGTCGGCCTTGAGCAGCTCGACGCCGGTGAAACCGAGCGACGCGATCTTCTGGAACTTCTCGAGTATCGTCAGACCAAGTCCGAGGAAGCTCTCGAAGCCGCCAAACGAGTATGTACCGATGTTTACTTTCATTTTTGGTGCCTCCTTTATAGTTTTTGGACTCTTACTGCTAAATAATACCACCAATGACAGTGCTTGTCAATAAGCATATTTTGTGAATTTTGCCGACATGGTACGCACGACCGAAGCGGCATGGTATGCGGCTGAAACGGGAATATTTTTATGAAAACGTTTTCTATTGTTGAGGTTTTCACAAAAATATGCTAACATGGAGGCGTGAAAGGATGGTTTTTGCGTCGGATAAAGGAGGCACACCATGAAACGACCGATAGCTATCGCACTCACAATCGCCATATTCGCCGCAGTCGCGGTGTGCTTTCTGCGGCCCGTAGACCTGAACCCTGGCTTCGGCAACGTGCCGGAGGTGGCGGGCTACGGCTGCTGGGAGGAGATAACCGACTGTACCGGCGACACCGACCTGCTGACGATAGACGCCATCGACTGGTCGCGCTCGACCGACGGGTCGATAGCGGTGCGCACCACGCCGGCGTGCTTTCTGTCGCTGACCTCACAGCCGCTCGACAGCGAAGGCTTTGCCACCGGCGCGGGCGACGAGCGAGGTAAGCGGGGGTATGCCGAAAAGCTGGTGGGTGACAGTTGGGAGTATGTCGGCGAAATCGGAATTGAGTGGGTTGTGTATGTATTTGTTATGAGCTTTCCGGGCGACCCTCCTCGGCCTGATTCATCAGTTGCCTACGTGCGACCGGATAGTGGTTTGACGTTCCGCGAATTGAGAGTACGGTTGTCTGAGTATAAGCCGGGTACAACCTACCGTCTGACTTACTTTTTCCGTCAAAAGATAGAAAGCGGCTGGTCGGATGAGTGCTATTCGGTAACACATACGGTTGCGCTACCTGAACGGTCTGACAAGCGGTTAGATTTTATCAGTTTAGGCTGGGAATGTGCGGCAAACACACAGATTCGACCTGAGATTCGAGTAAACCGCGGGACCCCGCCATATCTGCTATTAGAAGCCTGTTCCCTCGAGCATAAAGAGAATGGACAGTGGATAGAGACAATCCGCGAGAAAGAATCTATACCTGAGCTTGGACTCTATAAGAGTGAGTCTGTGTTTACAATGCTCGCACGTAAGTATGGTCCAACCGAAGAGCTTCTTCCCTGTTCGCACGCGCCAAACCACTACAACCTCGAAGGTATATGGGCACTTTCTATAGACAAAGAATTTCAAAATCATCGCCTCACCCTCGTGTTCTGCGACAACGCCGACGGCTCTGGGAAGCAGTACACACTGGTGTTGAACCTCGACACCACAATGCTGGCAGAGTACAAATAACCCGAGATTGCCATTAGGGAAAGGAGGTACACCGTGAAACGACCGCTCGCCATCGCGCTCACAATCGTCATATTCGCCGCCGTCGCGGTGTGCTTTCTGCGGCCTGCGCCCATCGAGGAAGGCGTATACACCTGTTTCAAGCCGGCGCGCGTGAAACTCACCGGCGAGAACGCGAAAGGGTTCGAGTTGACATACAGCGGAGCGTCATCCGCAGCAGACGGGTTGCTACCCGCGACGTTGTTTACGGTGGCATCGCGGGACGGCGGCTATTACACGCTTAGCTATATAAAATGGCTGCCTCGGGCTCACGACTACAACGGTGTGTTTGGTAAGGTTGAGAAAATGGGCGCGGACGGCTGGCAGCCGTACTTCAATTTGGAGTTGCAGCTCGGGTGGTACGCGATGTTCTCCCCAAACGACGTGGAGCGCTGCCTTGTCACCCCCGACGACGCGCTGTCGTTTGCCTGCACGCTGCCGCTGTGGGAAGCGGGACGTTACCGCGCGACTATCGTGCTGCGGGAGTATGATATTGAGCAGAAGTGCAGCGGCGACGGAGTCTATGAGCTGAACTTTGAGTATAACATACCCGAGCGCAGCGGCGGGGCGATGGATGTCGCGTACGCGGTGCTTGAGACCGATGAGCGCATCTGCGACGGTGAGACGGTTGGTCTGCTGAAGCTCTGTCTGCTCGCAAACGGAAACGCGCGGTATGTACAGCCGGACAGCATACGTTTCGAGCGAGACGGTATAACCGATGGACTGTCGGTCAGCACGGTAAACGGCACAGCCGACATTCTGATGGAAAGCTATGTCTCGCAGTACAACAGTATTTCCGCGCACCCGAGCGCGTTCTATGCCGATGGCGTCGAGGTGGACGAGGAGAGTCGATTGTCAGTCGTGACGCTGCCCGCAATGGTTCTGCGCGGCTGGGAGCGGGGCGAGGAGTACCGTTTGTCTATGACCTTCACTGAAAACCCCGACGGCAGCGGCGAGCAGTACACCCTGACGCTGCGGCTGCGGTTCGACGAGTGACCCACATTCCCACCCACCACGAAAGGAGGCACACCGTGAAACGACCGCTGCTGCTCGTATCGGTCTTGTTGCTATGTCTCTCAACGGCATGTGAAGGTACTGCGGAACAGAGAGCAACACCCAACAATGAGCCGACCGAAGATATTATGCCGACATATAGGGCGGACGATGAACCGTCCGCTGCGCCGGAAACAGCAGACGATTTTCTCGATCTGTGTGCTCCCGATGCCGATACGCTTGCCGCGCTTGCGGGCAACGAATCGCTCGCCGAGCTGTACCTTGAAAAGTGCAGCGGGAGCGTTGTGCTGCCCGAAATTCCGAATCTCGAGTCGCTTCAGATCGAGTGGAACGGAGGGGCGGACGGGACGATTGATTTGAGTGCCTGCACATCACTGAAAAGTATCGCAGTATACGGCGAAACGCTGCCGAGTACGCTCGACCTCGGGCGGTCGGTGGAGGCGCTTTCGTTCTACATGAGCGACGGTGAGTTTGACGAGGACTACATCGCGTCGCTTCCAAATCTCAAGCACCTGACACCGAACAGAGCGTTTGACCTCAGCAAACTGCCGCCGCTCGAGCGATTGACGCTGTTCATCGGCGAGTGCGACCTGTCGGTGCTTGAGAACGCCGAGATTGAAGCATTGGTAGTGGACGGGGCAAACTTCCATGGCATACACGATGAGACACTCGCGACCTTCCGTGGCGCGAAGTCACTGAGAGCGATGCAGATAAGCGATGAGTATATAACCGACATCTCGCCAATCCTCGACCACGCGTCCGAGCTGGAAATCCTGATGCTAAACGTGGATCTGACGGAGGAAAACTGGGAGAAACTTAGTCGTGCGGAGGTCACGAGTGAAAACGCGGAGCTGCTTGACCTGCTTGAGTCGAACATCCCGCGAGAGCAGCTTGAAGAGCTTGTCGCGCGCGGCTGCGAGATACGGCTGCTCCCTGACTACTCGCTGCGGCTGCGGTTAGACGAATGAATAGCCGTGCGGTTGACAAAACTGCGGTGAAATGGTAAAGTAAAACCGTATGCCGGAGTGGCGTAATTGGTAGACGCATCGGACTTAAAATCCGCTGTCCGCAAGGACGTGCCGGTTCGACCCCGGTCTCCGGTACCACAGAAAATTCGGGGGAGGAAAGCCATGCCTTCACTTAAATATCTGTTCGCGAGAGTGCGCTCGATGAACCACAAAAATATGCGGCTCGCGGCGGGACGCTGCGCGAAACTCGCGCACAAGCCGAGGTTTGTTGTGCTGTGCGGCATGGC
The DNA here is from genome assembly GCA_964493515.1 of uncultured Oscillospiraceae bacterium. Taxonomy (GTDB): domain Bacteria; phylum Bacillota; class Clostridia; order Oscillospirales; family JAAYOS01; genus CANRIN01. Next base: position 8,196 of record CAZBNJ010000023.1, read on the forward strand.
GGTCTGCGGGGCGAAATACGGCGCGGGATACATGGACTATGAGCTGTTCGAGTTCTGGCGAAAGAGCGCGGCGCAGCGACGCAGCTACCTCACCCGTGGGATAAACAACGAATATGTCAGGGCACTGAACGACCGCTCTGCGTGGAATGTTTTTGAGGACAAGCCGACCTTCCTGCGGCGTTTTCACGACTACGCTCCGCGCAAATTCGTTGAGCTGTCCGACACCGACGCGGCGGGACTGCGCGCGTTTGCGGAGGAGCTGGGCGAGTTTATCGCAAAGCCGCGCGACGCGAGCCACGGCGACGGGGTGGAGAAGATACGCGCGGGCGAGGTGGACGACTGGGGCGCGCTGTACACGCGGCTGGTCGCGAACGGCTCAACCCTCTGCGAGGAGGTCGTCCGCCAGCACGAGGACGTGAACGCGATATGCGCCGCGTCGATAAACACGGTCCGCATCGTAACGCTCGTGCGCGACCGAAAGGCGCACATCGTCGCTGCGTATCTGCGCGTCGGCGGAGGCGAGCGCCCGGTGGACAACTTCAACGGCGGCGGAATGGTCACGGTGGTCGACCGCGAGACCGGCGCGATACTCTACCCGGCGGTGGCGAAGTTCGGCGAGGTGCACGAGTGCCATCCGATAAGCGGCACAAGGTTCGAGGGGCGGCAGCTTCCGATGTGGCGCGAGTGCCGCGAGCTGGTGCTGAGAGCCGCGCTGGAGGTGCCCGAGATAAAGTATGTCGGCTGGGACGTCGCGATAACGCCGAATGGACCGACCTTTGTGGAGGGGAATCAGTACCCCGGGCATGACATCTACGGACTGCCCGCGCACTCGCGCGACGGATTCGGCGTGCTCGGCGACTGGGAGGCTGTCTACACCCGAAAAGAGCTGAAAGCGATGGTGAAGTGAGATGGAGTATATAACACAGGCGGCGCTCGATCTGTTGGTGGAGAACCGACTGAACGACTCGAAGGAGTTCTACGACGCGCACAAGCCGCAGTTTGAGGAGCTGGTGCGCGAGCCGGTGTTTCGGATCATCGAGGAGGTCGTGCCGATATTGCAGAAGGTGGACCCGGAGATACCGATAGCGCCGAAGCGCCAGATATCGCGCATCCGCAGGGACACGCGGTTCACAAACGACAAGAGCCTGTACCGCGCCAGCGTGTGGTGCTTTATGGGCCGTCCCAAGCGCGATTTCCCGGGATACCCGAGCTTCTTCTTTGAGTTCAGACCGGAGTACGCGTGGTGGGGCTGCGGCACATACTTCGCCGACCCCGCTTTTACCGCGAGCTATCAGAAGATGATACTCGACCGCGACCCGATATTTATGAAGGCGAAGGAGTCGTTTGAAAAGCAGCGGCGGTTCTCGCTGGAGGCGGGCGGCGCGTTCAAGCGTACCAAGTTTCCGAACGAGCCGGAGGACATCCGCGCGTGGCTCGACCGAAAGTCGGTCTATGTGGCGCACACCGAGATGGATGTGTCGAAAGCGTTCGGCGATGGACTGATACCCACGCTGAAGCGTGATTTTCCGAAGCTGTTCGACTACTATCGCTTCCTGACCGCGGCATACGACCGTCGCGAGACGCCGGAGACGATACGTCCGTGGTCGCCGCACCGCTCGGACGAGTGGTGAAAAAACGGAGGTGTGACAGGTGATAGAAGCTGTGATGGGCGTCGTGCTGCTCGGACTCTCGGCGTGGAAGAGCCGCGAGTTTGCAAAGCTCGGCGTGCGCGGACTGTGCGCGGTGGCGATACTCACGGCGCTGAGTGCCGCGGGTCGCGCGCTGATGAGCGGCATACCGTCGGTGCAGCCGTCCAGCTTTGTAATAATGCTCTGCGGCGCGACGCTCGGCGGGGGCGCGGGGCTGTTCTGCGGGATGCTCACCGCTGTGCTGTCAAACCTGATGCTCGGCTCGCTCGGGCCGTACACCGTATGGCAGATGCTGCTGTGGGGGCTGATGGGACTGCTGTCGACGAGACCGATGAATGCGAACGTCGTCATCCGCGTGCTCTACGGCTTTGTGTGGGGCTTCGTATTCGGATGGGTGATGAACCTGTGGTTCCCGCTCGCCGGATTCATCCCGCTCAACTGGACGAGTTTGGTCGCCGCGTGCGTGGCAAGTTTCAGCTTTGACTTGGCGCACGCCCTGTGCAACGCGGGTCTCTGCCTGGTGTTCGGCGGCGTGCTGATGGGCGTCATCAGGCGGTATGTGCCGGTGCGTTCCACGCGTCCGGAGAATGTCCCGCAGGAGAGCGACAGGCTGTGAGCGAACAAAATTTAGACAAATTTTATTTGCAATATTTTCCATATGGCGGTATCATAGTGGCGTAAGCTGCCGGAAAGGAGGCGCGAAAGATGAACACCACCCAGCGACGCGGGGCGTTTTTGATAAATCTGCTCTACTTCACCGCGATAGTGGCGATAGTCATACTCGCGCTGCGCTATGCCGTGCCGTGGCTCATGCCGTTTATCATAGGCTTTGCGGTGGCGATGATATTCCACCCGCTGATAACCTGGACGGCAAACAAGCTGAAGGTCAGCCGAAAGGCGATCGCGTGCGTAGTGATCGTCCTTGGATACGCGATACTGATAACGGCGATCACCTTTGGCACGATCGAGCTTGTGAACCTGCTGTCGCGGATGTTCAGCAAGCTGCCCGCGCTGTTCGACACGCAGATAGCGCCGACGTTCAGCGCCATCGGCAGCTACTTCAGCGATTTCTTCGCGAAACTGCCGGAGGACTGGGTCGCGACCATCGGCACGATGGCGGACTCGGTGCTCGACGCGATAAAGGGCGTGCTCGGCTCGGTGTCCTCCAGCGGACTCAATTTCCTGACGAGCTTTATCGGCGCGCTGCCCGGATTTCTGGTCGCGCTGGTGTTCACGATACTCGCGAGCTTCTTTATAAGCATGAACTACGAATCGACGCGCGACTTTCTGATGGCGCAGCTCAGTCCGCGCACCCAGGAGATAATGCGCGCCATCAAGGCGACGCTCAAGGGCACGGTGTTTGCCTATATCAAGGCGTACTTCAAGCTGATGTGCGTCACCTTTGTGGAGCTGTCGATATCGCTTATGATAATCGGCGTGAAAAACGCGGTCGGCATATCCTTCGGCATCGCGCTGTTCGACTTCCTGCCGGTGTTCGGTACCGGAGCGATAGTTATTCCGTGGATAGTGATAGATTTCATACTCGGGCGTACCTTCGAGGCGGTGGGGCTGCTGATAGCCTACGGAATAATCACCGTTATACGCAACTTCATCGAGCCGAAGGTCGTAAGCGACCAGCTCGGACTTAACCCGGTGGTGTCGATAATCGCGATATACCTCGGATTCGTATGGTTCGGCGTGCTCGGCATGATAATCGTGCCGATGGCGGTGCAGATAGCCATATCGCTGCACCAGAAGGGCATCGTGACGATATACAACGAGCCGCCGGTTCCCGCGCCGCACATCGAGACCCGCCGCGAGCGCAGAAAGCGTCAGAAGGAGCAGGCGGGCGTCTCGGAGGACGGCGGCGAAGGCGGGGCCGATTGAGTCCGGAAGACCGAAAAATATTGTGAAGTAATAAACTATCATTGACAAGCGGTCCTGTTTCTCGGTATAATGAATTGTTAAAACAATCTAACACAGGAGGGAATTGTCAATGGCAAATAACAACACGGTCACAATGCGCAACGATCTGACGCAGGGACCTATCATGAAAAAGCTGTTGCTGTTCGCGCTGCCGGTGGTGGCGTCGAACCTCATCATGCAGCTTTACAACATCGCCGACTCGATAATCGTCGGTAACTTCGCGGCAAACGGAGCGCACGCTCTTGCGGCGGTCGGCGTCAGCTTCCCGGTCATGACGCTGTTCAACGCGCTGTTCATGGGCATATCAATGGGCTCGCAGATAGTTATATCGCAGATGTTCGGCGCGAAGGACTTCGATTCGCTGCAGAAAGGTCTTAACACGTCGATGTCGCTGGCGTTCGCGATGGGTATCTTCATCACAGTGGTCGGCACGCCGCTGGCGGGACCGCTGCTGCGTATGCTAAACACACCGAAGGAGCTTATCAACGACGCGACGATATACCTGATGATAATCTTCCTCGGAATGCTCGGAAACGTCTACTTCAACCTCGGCTCGGGCGCGCTTCGCGGCATGGGCGACAGTAAGTGGCCGCTGTACGCGATGATCGTTTCGTCGGTCATGAACGTGGTGCTCGACCTGCTGTTCGTCATCGCGTTCAAGTGGGGCGTCATGGGCGTTGCGCTTGCGACCTCGATTTCGCACTTCGCTTCGGGTATGGTGCTGGCTGTGCGCATAAACTCGGGCGCATATCCGGTGAAGGTCCAGTTCAGGCAGCTTATAAAGCCGGACGGCAAGTCGATTAAGAACATAATGCGTCTGGGTCTGCCGACCGGACTTCAGCAGATGGCGATGAGCCTTGGCAGCATGGTCATCCAGACCTTCTCCAACGGCTTCGGCGCGGATCTCATTGCGGCAAACACCGTCATAATGAAGGCGGACGGATTCGCGGTCATGCCGATGTTTGCTATGGGCGCTGCCGTTACGACATTCGTCGGACAGAATATCGGCGCGGGCAACACCGAGCGAGCGAAAAAGGGCGTCCACGCGGGCATACTCGCGGTGGTCGTTATCGGAGTCGTGGTCGGCGTGGCGCTGTGGTTCTGCGGCGGACTGATAATGCAGCTGTTCGGCATCGAGCCGGGCAACGACATAATGGTCATGGGCATAAACGGCGTGCGGATCCTGGCGTTCATCTACTGCTTCATGGGCATTGACGGCTCGGTGGCTGGCGCGCTCCGTGGTGCCGGAGCTGCGATCCCGCCGATGATAACCTCGATAGCCTCCAACCTCGCGCGTATCCCGATAACCTACATCATTGCCGTGCGTCCGCTCAACGCGGCTGTTGAAAAGCTGTTGTCCGTCGTGCCGCTCGACCCGAGAATAGGCGAAAAGGCGACGCAGTATCTCGCAAAGCTGAACGACGACGGCACGCCGATGTACGAGACCTTTGAAGAGGCGCAGAAGGCGGCAGCCGTGTCGATAGCCAACATGGACGGCAGCATCTACCGTATGCTGTTCGTGTCGATGGGAGCGTCGATGGTGCTCGGCGCGCTGCTGAGCTTCCTCTACTTCAAGTTCGGAAAATGGCACAACAAGGGAATAACCGACGCGGCGAAACGTGCCGCGCAAACTCCTCCGAAAGAGGACTGATCGAGCGAGTATCGCAAAACCGCAGGAACGATTTCCTGCGGTTTTGTTGTTTTTGTAAGGAATTGCAGATTGCAAAAGACGCCTGCTTATGGTACAATAATTGCAATAATTCTGCGAAAAAGGAGGCGGAGCGCATGGCGCGGGTAACTCTGTTCTGCGGTCACTACGGCAGCGGAAAGACGAATCTCGCCGCCGAATACGCTCTGCGCCTTGCGGCAGAAGGGATAGCGGTCAGCCTCGCCGACCTGGACATCGTCAATCCGTACTTCCGCGCAAAGGACGCGAGAGCGGTGCTTGAGGACGCGGGGGTGAGGTTCATATCCAGCCCATACGCGAACTCGAACGTGGACACGCCCGCGCTTCCCGCCGAGAGCTACTCGATAATCCACGACCGCTCGCGATATGCGGTGGTGGACGTCGGCGGCGACGACCGCGGCGCGCTTGCGCTGGGTCGGTACGCTCGGGCGATAGCGGAGGAGGGCGACTACGCGATGTATCTGGTCGCGAACTTCTACCGTCCGCTGACCCGAACCGCGTCCGCGCTGGACGAGGTGCGGCGGGAGATCGAGGCCGCGTGCGCGCTTCGGTTCACCGCGATTGTGAACAACTCGAACCTGGGCGGCTCGACCACGCCGCAGTCGGTGGCGGCGACCGATCGAATTGCGAGGGAGGCGGCGGAGCTGATGGGCATACCGCTTGCCGCAACGACGGTGAGGGCGGACCTTCGCGACGGCGTCTCTGAACTGATAGACGGCAAAATAATACCGATAAATCTCCATTTCAAAGAGGAATGGGCGATATAAGGGAGGCAAAAGCATGGCAAAGATAAGTTTTCGTGAGGACAGGTGCAAGGGCTGCGGTCTGTGTACGACCGTATGTCCGAAGAAGATAGTGCAGCTCAGCCGCGACAAGATAAACTCGAAGGGATACCATCCGGCGGAGTGCATCGACGAGAGCGCGTGCATCGGCTGCTTCAGCTGCGGCACCATCTGTCCCGACTGCGTTATAACCATCGAGAGGGAGGCGGCGAAATGAGCGACAAGGTACTTATGAAGGGCAACGAGGCGCTGGCGGAGGCCGCTATCGCCGCTGGCTGCCGCCACTATCTCGGATATCCGATAACCCCGCAGACCGAGGTCGCGGCATACATGGCAAAGCGTATGCCGAAGATAGGCGGCACGTTTTTGCAGGCGGAGAGCGAGATAGCCGCGATAAACATGGTCATAGGCGTCGCGAGCGCCGGCAAGCGAGCGATGACGTCGTCGTCCAGCCCCGGAATTTCGCTGAAGAGCGAGGGACTTTCCTATCTCGCGGGCTGCGACCTTCCGGCGCTGGTGGTAAACGTCCAGCGCGGCGGACCCGGACTGGGCGGCATACAGCCGAGCCAGTCGGACTACTTCCTCGCGACCCGCGCGGGCGGTCACGGCGACTTCCACATGATAGTGCTCGCGCCGGCGTCGGTGCAGGAGATGGCGGACTTTGCGATAAAGGGATTTGAGCTTGCGGACAAGTACCGCATGGTCACGATGATACTCGCCGACGGCGTGCTCGGTCAGATGATGGAGCCGGTGAATCTCGACTTCGGCGAGATAAAGCAGTTTGACAAGCCGTGGGCGGCGGTGGGCACGAACGGCGGTCGCCGCCACAACATAGTAAACTCGCTCTGTCTTGAGCCGGCGCAGCTTGAGCAGTGGAACATCGACCGCTACAAGCGCTACGAGCAGGTGATGGCGACCGAGCAGCGCGCGGAGGAGTACATGACCGAGGACGCGGACGTGATATGTGTGGCATACGGCGCGACCGCGCGCGTGACCAAGAACGCGATAGCGATGGCGCGCGCGAAGGGCATCAAGGCGGGACTTATCCGTCCGATAACCCTCTGGCCGTTCCCGAAGGATATAGTGGGCGCGGCGGCGAAGAACGCGAAGGCGTTCGTGTCGGTCGAGCTGTCGATGGGTCAGATGATAGAGGACGTCGAGCTGTCGATACGGTGCAGCCGTCCGGTGCTGCTCTGCAACCGTTCGGGCGGTATGATACCCACCCCGCAGGAGGTACTTAACAAGATAGAAGAGGCGAGCAAGATGGGAGGCGCTAACTGATGGCAAACACGGTATTTCAGAAGCCGCACGCGCTGTGCGACGTGCCGCTTCACTACTGCCCGGGCTGCACGCACGGCATAATCCACCGCCTTGTCGCCGAGGCGATAGACTCGCTCGGCATTGAGGAACGCGCCGTCGGCGTGGCGTCGGTCGGGTGCTCGGTCTTTACTTACAACTACTTCGAGTGCGACATGGTGCAGGCGGCGCACGGACGCGCTCCGGCGGTCGCGACCGGACTGAAGCGCGCCGAGCCGAACAACATCATCTTCACCTATCAGGGCGACGGCGACCTCGCCGCCATCGGTACGGCGGAGACGGTGCACTCGGCGGCTCGCGGAGAGAACATCACGATAATCTTTGTCAACAACGCGATATACGGCATGACCGGCGGTCAGATGGCTCCGACCACCCTGCCCGGTCAGGTGACCCAGACCACGCCGTACGGGCGCGACCCGCAGTACGCCGGTCTGCCGGTGAAGGTGTGCGAGATGCTGTCGCAGGTGGACGGCGCGACCTATCTCGAGCGCGTCGCGGTCGACTCGGTGGCGCACATCAATCAGGCGAAGCGCGCGATAGAAAAGGCGTTCCGCAACCAGGTGGAGGGCAAGGGATTTTCGCTTGTCGAGGTGCTGTCCACCTGCCCGACCAACTGGGGCAAGGAGCCTGCCGCCGCGATGGAGTGGCTGCGCGAGAACATGATACCCTACTATCCGCTCGGCGTGTACAAGGACAAGTACGCCGACGAGAAGGGGGGAGAGAAGTAATGACCACACGCATACTTATCGCGGGATTCGGCGGACAGGGAGTGCTGTTCGCGGGGAAATTCCTCGCCTATGAGGGATTGCTCGAGGGCCGTGAGCTGAGCTGGCTGCCCTCCTACGGACCGGAGATGCGCGGCGGCACCGCCAACTGCTCGGTCATTCTCAGCGACGAGCCGGTGGGAAGCCCGATAGTCACCACGCCGGACGTGCTCATCGCGCTCAATCTGCCGTCGCTGGACAAGTTCGAGGGCGATGTTGAGCAGGGCGGCGCGGTGTTTGTGGACAGCTCGCTTATCGAGCGCAAGGTGGCGCGCACCGACCTGAAGGCGCACTACATCCCCGCGACCAAGCTCGCGTCGGACGAGGAGCTTTCGGGACTTGCGAACATGATAATGCTCGGCTATGTTATAAAGCACACCGGCGTGATACCCTATGAGAACGTGGAGCGCACGATGGCGAAGGTGGTAAGCGAGCGGCACAAGGATCTGCTTGCGGCAAACCTTCGCGCGGTGAAGCTCGGCTACGAATACGCGGAATAAGGAGACTGCCATGAACGATCAGCTTATCGAGATAGGCGCACGCCTTCGCGCACTTCGCGAGGACTGCGAGCTTTCGACGCACACGATGGCGGGAAAGCTCGGCGTGCCGACCGACGAATACGAGGCATATGAGCGCGGCGAGAACGACTTCTCGTTCAGCTTTCTGTACAACGCGGCAAAGGTGCTCGGCGTGGACGTGCTCGACATTATGAGCGGCGACACGCCGAAGCTCAAGACCGCCTGTATCGTCCGCGCGGGCGAGGGATATTCGGTCAACCGCAGGGAAGCCTACGACTACAAGCATCTTGCGTTCACCTTTAAGGACAAACTCGCCGAGCCGTTCATGGTCACGGTACAGCCGGAGGACCACAACACCACCGCTGAGCTGCACGGACACGAGGGGCAGGAGCTGAACTATGTGGTCGACGGCGAGATGGAGCTGTACATTGGCGGGATGTCGTATGTGCTGCACGAGGGGGACAGCATATACTTCGACTCGAGTGAGCCGCACGGAATGCGCGCGCTCGGTGGAAAGCCGGCGAAGTTTTTGGCGGTCGTTATAAAGGGTGAGTAAAGGGGAACGGTATAAATGCCAATCTATGAAAAGTATGTCGGAAGGTCACGGGACGACTTTGTGACGCTGGAGGACCTGCACAGGAATTTCAAGCTCAAATGGGAGGACGACTTCAACTTCGCCTATGACGTGATGGATACGCTCGCCGCCGAAAAGCCGGACGCGCTGGCACTTTTGTGGGTGGGCGAGAACGGCGAGGAGAAGCGGATAACCTATGCCGAGCTCAAGACCGAGAGCGACCGCACCGCGAACTATCTGTGGTCGCTCGGCATACGCAAGGGCGACCGCGTGCTGCTGACGCTGCGCCGCAGCTACCACTTCTGGTACTGCATGCTCGCGCTGCACAAGATCGGCGCGATAGCCGTTCAGGCGACGCATATGCTGATGACCAAGGACTACACCTATCGCTGCAACCTGGCAAAGATAAAGTGCGCGATAATCACCGGCGTGGGCATCTGCGCCGACGAGTTTGACAAGGGCGACGGACAGTATGAAACGGTCGAGCTGAAGCTGCTGACCGGACGGATAAAGCGCGACGGCTGGCGCGACTTTGAGGCGGAGCGCGAGGCATGTCCCGCCGAGTGGAGCCGTCCGACCGGCGACGCCGCGACCAGGGCTACCGACATAATGCTGCTGAGCTTTTCGTCGGGGACTACCGGCTATCCGAAGATGATAACCCACGACTTTACCTATCCGCTCGGGCACATCTGCACCGGAGTGTTCTGGCACCGCGTGGAGGAGGGCGGACTGCACTTTACCATATCCGACACCGGATGGCTCAAGAGCCTGTGGGGCAAGTTTTACGGCCAGTGGTTCGGCGAGAGCGCGGTGTTTGTCTACGACTTTGACCGCTTCGACGGCGCGGACATACTGTCAAAGCTCGAGAAGTACAAGGTGACCACCTTCTGCGCGCCGCCGACGATGTATCGAATGATGCTGCTTAAAGATGTGCCCGCCTACGACCTGTCGTCGCTCAAGCACTGCTGCACGGCGGGCGAGGCGATGAATCCGGACATATACGACCAGTGGAAGGAGCAGACCGGGCTGAAGATATTCGAGGGCTTCGGTCAGACCGAGACCACGCTCGCGCTCGCGACGATATATCCGTGGATGCAGCCGCGTCCCGGCTCGATGGGTCTGCCCGCCGCGGGATATCAGGTCAGCGTCCTCGACCCGGAGGGAAGGGAGTGCGAGCCGGGCGTCACCGGAGAGGTGTGCGTCCGAGCCGACGGCCCCGAGAGCCGTCCGCGCGGACTTTTCATCGGCTATCACGACGCGCCGGACGCGACCGCCGCGCAGTGGCATGACGGCTACTACCACACCGGCGACACGGCGTACCGCGACGAGCTGGGGCTTTTCTGGTATGTCGGACGCAACGACGACATAATCAAGTCGTCCGGCTACCGCATCGGGCCGTTCGAGGTGGAGAGCGTGCTGAGCGAGCACCCGGCGGTGCTCGAGTGCGCGGTGACCGGCGTGCCCGACCCGGTGCGCGGCTTTAACGTCAAGGCTACGATAATCCTGAACGACGGGTACGAGCCGTCGGACGAGTTGACAAAGGAGCTTCAGACATACGTCAAGAAGAACACCGCGCCGTACAAGTATCCGCGCGTGGTCGAATACGCAAAGGAGCTGCCAAAGACGATAAGCGGCAAGGTGCGTCGGGTCGAGATACGCGAAAACGATGCGAAAAAGTGACGAAAAACGCAAAAGCCTCGGACTTCCGGGGCTTTTGGTATACGGGTTAAAGCTCGCAATTATACTGTATACAAGGAGGCGGGAAATAATGGGACTGCTATCGTTTTTGAAAAAGAAAACCGAAAAACCGCCTGTGCTCGCGGCGGTGGTGCTTGCGGCGGGCGGCTCGACCCGCATGGGCGGCGAGGACAAGCAGAGAATGCTGCTCGACGGACTGCCTGTGCTTGCGCGGACGCTGCTTGCGTTTCAGCAGAGCGCGGCGGTGACGAAGATAGTGGTCGTGACCCGCCCCGAGTCGATGGTGTTCGTGCAGGACATATGCCGCGAGTGGGCGATAGACAAGGTGGGCGAGATAGTCGCGGGAGGGGATACCCGCCGTGAAAGCTCGCTTGCCGGTGTCAAAGCCGCGGGCGAGTGCGACTACATAGCCATACACGACGGCGCGCGCCCGCTGGTCACCCCGACGCTCATCGAGCGGGTATTCGCGGCGGCAAAGCAGCACAAGGCGGCGATTCCCGGCGTCGCGGTGAGCGACACGATAAAGCGCGTGGACAAGCGGCTCGCGCACGGAGACCTTCCGCCGAGGGACGCACTCGTAGCTGTGCAGACGCCGCAGATATTCGACGCGGCGCTGATACACGGGGCGCTCGCGGCGGCGGACGACTCGGTCGAGTACACCGACGACGCGGCGGCGGTCGAGGCGATGGGAATGAGCGTGTTTGTGACCGACGGCGATCCGCGGAACATAAAGATAACTCATCCGTCCGACATCGCGATGGCGGAGGCACTGCTTGAGTTTGAGGAGGCGGAGATATGAGGATAGGACACGGATATGACGCGCACCGCTTTGCGGACGGGCGGAAGCTGATACTCGGCGGGGTGGACATCCCGCACGCGCAGGGACTGGACGGTCACTCGGACGCGGACGTGCTCGTCCACGCGGTGATGGACGCACTGCTCGGAGCGGCGGCGCTCGGCGACATCGGCGTTCACTTTCCGCCAAACGACCCGTCGTACAAGGACGCGGACAGCCTGAAGCTGTGCGAGCGGGTGCGGGAGCTGCTGCGCGACGCCGGTTGGAAGGTCGGCAATGTCGACGCGACGGTCATAGCGCAGACGCCGAAGCTCGCGCCGCATATCGAGGCGATGCGAGGAAACATCGCCGCCGCGCTCGGCGTGGACATATCGCGGGTGAGCGTCAAGGCGACCACCGAGGAGCGGATGGGCTTTACCGGACGGTGCGAGGGCATATCGGCGCACGCGGTGTGTCTGATAGAAGAAAACGACTGACCCCGGGGTCAGTCGTTTTTGTTATTCGTCGCTGCCTATCTTGTCTTCGTCGATAAGCGGATTTATGTACCGCCCCTTCTTTTTCTTCTTGTAGAGGATAGCGTTCTGCGGACAGCGGTGATAGCAGCCGAGGCACGCCACGCACTTGTCGCCGAACATCGGCATGCCCGCGACCACCGCGATGTTTCCGACCGGACAGATACGCTCGCACTTTTTGCAGCCGGTGCAGTCGTTGGTGACCGAAAAGCTTTCGACGAGGGTGTGCCAATTCCCGCTGTTCTTCGAGTGCATCTCGCTCCACCTGTCCTTCTTCGGGGCGGGGACGCGCCGAAGCTCGCCGCGTGCTATCCTGTCGGCTATCGCGTCTGCGGCGGCGGGCGCCTTCTTCAGGATGCGCTCCTGATAGACGCGGGGGACCGACATAACGAGCGTAAAGTTTTCCGGCATCTTCATCGAGTAGACGGCGCGCAGGTCAAGTCCGCTGTCCAGGCACAGCTTCTGCGCGAAATACTCGGCGTTGCCCGCCATCCCGCCGTAGTTCAGCACCACATACAGCGGCACGCTGACGCGGAGCGAGCGTATAAAGTCGCGGGTGGGAGTGGGCAGACCGAAGCTGTATATCGGCGAGACGATGACTATCCTGTCCATTTCGGCGAAGCTGCCGCCGAAATTCGGGATAAAGTGTATGCTTCCGCCGAGCTTGTTTTGCAGGCGTTCCGCGATAAACAAGCTGTTTCCGGTGGATGAAAAGTAGAATATTCCGGTCATGTCGTCCCTCCTCAGGAGAGTGTGTCGCGGAGCGTGTCCAGAAGCGTCTGAATGTCTATCGGCTTTGCGATGTGGCCGTTCATTCCCGCCTTGAGCGCCTCCTGTTTGTCCTCGTCAAACGCGTTTGCGGTCATGGCGATTATCGGTATGCCGGCAAGCTCCTTGTTCGGAAGCGAGCGTATGGCCCGCGCCGCGTCGTAGCCGTTCATCACCGGCATCTGGATATCCATTAGGATGAGGTCGAAGTGACCGGGTGCCGACGCGGCGAGCTTGTCGACCGCGACCTTGCCGTTTTCCGCAAGCTCGGTGGTAAATCCGGCGTCCTCGAGTATCATAAGGGCTATCTCCTGGTTCAGCTCGTTGTCCTCGACAAGAAGGATATGCCCACCAATTCGGGCCTCGCGCTTGGAAGCGTCGTCGGTCGAGGGAATGTCCTGCTCGCAGGGCGCGTTTGAACTGAGACGAAGGGTAAGCGTCACCGTGACCTCGGTGCCGACGCCCTGCTCGCTTGCCACCGAGATGGTGCCGCCCATCATGTCGACGATGCTCTTGGTTATCGGCATACCGAGTCCCGTGCCGTGTATACCGCTGATGGTGGTGTTCTTCTCGCGCTCAAACGGCTCGAAGATGCGGGTGAGGAACTCCTTTGACATACCGATGCCGGTGTCCTTTACCTTAAAGGTGTAGACGGCGTATTCATCCGACGTGGACGGCTGCTCGGTTATGAGAAAGTCCACCGAACCGCCCGCGTTGGTGTACTTTATCGAGTTTGACAGAATGTTTATCAGCATCTGATCGAGCCGCAGACGGTCGCAGAATACGCCGGTGTGCGTCACGCCGGACATATCGACGCGCAGCGCGAGCCGCTTTTCGCTTACGCCCGATTCGACCATGCCCGCGAGATTGCGGATGATGTCGCCGAGGTCGTGCTCCTCGGTCTCAAGCTGCAGCTTGCCCGATTCGATGCGGCTCATGTCGAGAACGTCGTTTATCAGCGCCAGCAGGTGCTGGCTGGAGGACATTATCTTTTCGAGGTAGCCGTCCACCTGGTCGCGGTTGTCGATGTGCGTGATGGACAGCGTGGTGAAGCCGACTATCGCGTTGAGCGGCGTGCGCATATCGTGCGACATATTGGACAGGAAGGTGCTCTTTGCCTTGTTCGCGCGATTTGCCTGCTCCAGCGCCTGCTCCAACAGCTGACGCTGCTCCATCTCCTTGCGCGTCTCCTCGTCGGTGCTGCGGATACCCATGACGAAGATGTGATTCTGTCCGTCCCACAGGCCGGAGCGGACTATCTTCATCTCCTGATACCTTGTCTCGCCGTTTTCGAGCGAGCGGAAGGTGAAGATGTGCATATTGCGGTTCTCGAGCTGGGAGGCGATGTTTTCAAGCGAAACCTCGGCGCGGAACATATCGCGGTCGGCGGGGTAGACGTTCTGCTCGATGAGCTTCGATATGTTGTCCTCGAACACCTCGACGTCGGAGGATCCGCCGCGGATGCTGTATTTGTCGTCCGCGTGGATTATCCTGCCCAGCCCGCTGTCTATGTCGAAGTAGCAGACGAGGGCGTAGTCTACGGTAAGCGCGCGGACAAGCTCGTTTTGACGGCGCTCGTTCTCCTTTTCCTGCATCTTTTGGGCGGTGATGTCGAGAAGGAAGCGCTGATAGAACAGCTCCCCGTTCTCGCAGATGAGCTTGACATTACCCATGACGTGCAGGATCGAGCCGTCCGAGCGGAGGACGCGGTACTCAATGTTGACGCTGTCGCCCTCTTTTGTCAGCGACTGTATGCACTCGCGCAGCTTTGGCTTGTCCTCGTCGAGCACCGAGCCGGCGATGATGTCAAAGTGCGGCTCCATCTCCTCCTGCGACTTGTAGCCGAGGATGTTCAGCGCCGCCTGGTTGACGCTCAGTATCCGCTTTCCGTCGAGCGAGTGGCAGATAACACCGCACTCGAGCGTGGTAAATATCGTCTCGAGCGTGTGCGTCTTTGCTATGACTTCTCTCTCATAGGCGCGCTCCTGGGTGATGTCGATGCCCAGGCCTATCGTGCCCATTATGCTGCCGTCCAGATCGTAGAGCGGTGCCTTATAGGTCGTGAGCAGCTTCTCTTCGCCGCCGCTTACTATAAGCTCCTCACCGACCAACGTGCCGCCCGACTCCATGACCTTGTTGTCGCTTATCGCGCAGACCTCCGCCTCCTCCGGCGTAGCGTCCCAGATAAAGCAGTGATCGCGGCCCTCCACTACCGAGCGCTCCTTGCCTACGATATTGCAGAAGCCGCCGTTCACCTTTTCGTGGATGCCGTCCTTTGTCTTGAACCAGAGCATATTCGGCGTTATGTCTATCGCGGCCTCGAGATACTGCTCGGTCTGCCACGCGTCCATACGGCGTTTGCACAGCTCCTGACGACGCCTTATGCGGAAGCATATCTCGTCGTCGGTCATTGGCTGTGTCCACAGGTCGCTCGCGGCGTCAAGCCCTCCGGCTATGCGCGCGGACTGCTCGGCGGTGGAGATGAGGATAAGCTCGGCGCCGTCCGCAAGCCTTGAGCGAAGAAGGTCATACTCGCTTACGGCGTCCTCATCGCACAGATTTGCGATGACCACGTCGGCGTCGCAAAGTCGGTCGGCGTCGAAGGATGCGTCTATGTATTGATGGGTGAAGTTCTCAAGAGGGGAGGTCTCGCGCAGCAGCTCAAAGACCCGGCATGGCTTGCCGACCAGGCAGAAACGCAGATGACAATGATACAACGAGTGTCCCTCCTCCAAAGCCGATCATTAACTTGATAATCGTATATAGTTTATCACGGACAGTGATTTTTTGTCAACATACACCGCAGGCATCGCCTGAGAAAAGAGGCGCGCTCAAGCCTGCGTGTGCAGCGAACGAGCGTCGCTGCCGAGAGTGCGCTGGACAAAGTCGGCGATGTGCGCTATCGCCACCGGACGCTGGACGTGCTTGTACGCGAAAAACGCGTGGAATCCGCCGTACACCGCCGCAGTCAGCCGGATGTTGAAGCTTATGTCGTCGCGCAGGTGCGGGTCGAGCGAGAACACGCGCTCCTGTACAAATTCGGTGACCTTGCCGGCGAGCTTGTCCGCGTCGCTCGAACCGTCCGAGAACAGGATGTGAAACAGCGCAGACTGCGAGGAGAACGCCTTGGCAAAGTCGAACACCACCTTTTCCAGCGACCCGGCGTCCTCGTCGGATATGGTGGCGAGACAGTCGGTTATCAGCTTGTTTTCAAGCATATCGCTGAGCTCGTATATGTCCTTGTAGTGCAGGTAGAAGGTCGCCTTGTTTATCAGCGCCTCCTCGCACAGCTCTTTGACGGTTATCTTGTTGGTCGGCTTTGCGGCGCGGAGCTTGATGAAAGCCTCGCGTATGCTACGTTCGGTCTTTACGACACGCAGATCGGCAGCCATATCGCACCTCCAAAATAATAGACGATTTCAAAAAGGTGTCGTTTATCAAACGAAAACTTTTTAATGCCTGTTGAGTTTCTTTCAACAATCATTATAATAGTGTAGAGATGAATAATCAACCCCTATCTATTTTCAGAAACGGAGAGGATATATCCATATGAGCTACAAGATCGTAACCGACGCGGCTGCCGATCTCACACCCTGGCTGGTTGAAAAGGGCGGGATCTGCGCGATACCGATGAATTACGACCTGGGTGAAGAGCAGTTCGTCTGTGACGGTGCGACCCCGCAGGCGACGCTCAAGAGCTACTACAACGCGGTGCGCGAGGGCAAGATGACCCGCACGTCGCAGATAGCGCCGCAGCAGTATGTCGACTTCTTCCGTCCGTACTGCGAGCGCGGAGAGAACGTGCTGTATCTGTCGCTCAGCAGCGGACTTTCGAGTACATACAGCTCGTCTCTCATCGCGGCGCAGGAGCTTGCGGAGGAGTTTCCGAACGTGACGATACGCTGCGTGGACAGCCTCGCCGCGACGGTCGGCATGACGCTGCTGCTTGAGAAGATGGTGGAGAACCGCGAGGCGGGAATGAGCATTGAGGAGAACGCCGTGTGGGTCGAGGAGAATCGTCTGGACGTCTGCCACTGGTTTATGGTGGACGACCTGATGTACCTCAAGCGCAACGGCCGCATCTCGCCGGCGGTGGCGTTTGTCGGCGCGGCGCTGGGTATGAAGCCTATCCTGCGCATTGAAAAGGACGGCACGCTCGTGAACTTTGAGAAGAAGCGCGGACGTCAGGCTGCGCTCGACCGCATGATAGAGCACTATAAGGATGGCAGCGAGAAGCCGGCGGGCGAGCACATTTTCATCCCGCACACCGACGCGGAGGAGTCCGCCGACTACCTTGAAAAGGCGGTAAAGAAGCTGAATCCGTCGGCGGTGGTGACCAAGATACTGATGGGTCCGGTCATCGGATGCCACGTCGGGCCGGGGTTCTGCGCGGTCGCGCACTTCGGCGAGCGGATATAGCGCGGTAGGCTTCCAAAGGGGAGCCAGCCTCGAAGTGGGACTATTTTCACTGTAAAAAACAGTAGCCAAGCGGCTACTGTTTTTTAATAGTGCGGGTAACAGGACTTGAACCTGCACGGTTTCCCACCAGAACCTAAATCTGGCGTGTCTGCCAATTCCACCATACCCGCGTATG
>CAZBNJ010000024.1:0-24540 GCA_964493515.1 uncultured Oscillospiraceae bacterium
AAAAAGGGGAGAGGGCGTTTGCCCTCTCCCCAAAACTTTCGATTGATGTAAGAAACCGAATTACTTCAGCTCGACCTTCGCGCCGGCCTCTTCCAGCTTCTTCTTCATCTCCTCGGCGTCGTCCTTGCCGACACCCTCCTTGATAGCCTTCGGAGCGTTGTCGACGAGGTCCTTCGCCTCCTTCAGGCCAAGGCCGGTGATCTCGCGGACAACCTTGATGACACCGATCTTGTTGCCGCCGACATCGGCGAGGATGACGTTGAAGTCGCTCTTCTCCTCGGCAGCAGCGCCGCCCGCAGCAGCACCGCCCGCAGCCGGAGCAGCAACAGCCGCAGCAGCGGCCGAAACGCCGAATGCCTCCTCAAGCTCGTGGACCATGTCCGACAGCTCAAGAACGCTCAGACCCTTGATCTCTTCAATGATAGCAGTTACCTTTTCGCTGGCCATAATGAATTGCCTCCTTAATTTAGGTTGAATTTAACTTCGATTACTCTTCGGGAGCAGCCTCGGGAGCCGCTTCCTCTGCCGCCGGAGCTTCTTCCGCTGCCGGAGCGGGTTCTTCCGCCGGAGCCTCTGCCGGGGCCGCCTCTGCTGCCGGAGCTTCCTCCGTCGCCGGAGCGGTCTCCGCAGCCGGGGCCTCCTCTGCCGCAGCCGCGACCGGAGTGCCGCCCTTCTCCGCTATCTGCTTGATAACGAAAGCCAGGCTGGAGATAGGCGCGAGCATGGTGCCGAGCACCTGGGCGATGAGCGCATCCTTCGACGGGATGGCCGCGATCGCCTTCAGCTCGTCAACAGTCATGACGCGGCCTTCGACGAAGCCACCCTTGATGATGAACTTGTCGTCGCCGAGCTTGCTGCTGAACTGATCCGCGATGCGCGCCGGCGCGATCGAATCCTCGCTCATAGCGATCGAGGTAGTGCCGTTGAGCAGGGGATCCAGCTCGCCAAGCCCGCAGTCGTCAAAGACGAGACGGAGCATGGTGTTCTTGACAACTTCGTAGTGAACACCGTTCTTGCGCATTTCGCTGCGCAGCGCGGTATCCTCCGCGACGGTGATGCCCTTGTAGTCGATAAGAACACCGCTGTTAGCGCCCTTCAGCTTTTCGCCGAGTGCCGCAACCAACGCCTTCTTTTCTTCAAGAACCTTTGCGTTTGCCACTGATTTCACCTCCGTAACTGAAATACGGGACGAAAAACGCCCCCGTGTTCTCACACAGGGGCGCACAAATGCTTTTTTACACTTGAGACGCTTCCTCGGCGGGACGGCTCGAACCGTTTACGACCTTGCGGTCTCCTGCTGTCTGCGGAACACGTTAGATATTGTACAGTAAAAGTTTGGCTTTGTCAAGCCTTTTTACCGTATTTTTAGATCATCCTTGCGGAGTTGATCTTCACGCCGGGGCCCATCGTCGAAGCGACGACGCAGCTGCGGACATACTGTCCCTTGGCGGCGGCGGGCTTCGCGCGGATGATGGCGTCCATCAGGGCGTTGAAGTTATCGGTCAGCTTCTCCTTGCCGAAGGAAGCCTTGCCGATGGGGCAGTGGATGATGTTGGTCTTGTCGAGACGGTACTCGATACGGCCGGCCTTAGCCTCGGTAACGGCCTTGGCGATGTCGTTGGTGACCGTGCCGGCACGCGGGTTCGGCATGAGACCCTTAGGTCCGAGCACACGGCCGAGACGACCGACCAGACCCATCATGTTCGGGGCGGCGATAACGACGTCGAACTCGAAGAAGTTCTCCTTCTGGATGCGATCGACGAGATCCTCCGCGCCGACGACCTCTGCGCCTGCTGCGGTGGCGGCGTCAGCCAGTTCGTCCTTTGCGAAGACCGCGACACGAACCGACTTGCCGGTGCCGTGGGGAAGGATTATCGAACCGCGGACCTGCTGGTCGGCGTGACGGCTGTCCACGCCCAGACGGACGTGCAGCTCGACGGTCTCGTCGAACTTGGCCTTGGCGGTCTGGGTCACGATATCGAGCGCCTCTTCCGGCTCATACAGAGCCGAACGATCAATCAGCTTAGTGCTGTCAACATACTTCTTACCTTTAGCCACAATAAATATCCTCCTTGTAGTGGTTCGGTCGGGGCCTTTGACCCCTCCCACTTATGCGAGGCAGATCCTCGCGCAGCTGACGTATCAGTCGCCGACGATGATGCCCATGCTGCGGGCGGTACCCGCGATCATGCTCATAGCCGCTTCTATCGAGCCGGCGTTGAGGTCGGGCATCTTGGTCTCCGCTATCTTGCGGACGTCCTCCTTGGAGATGGTAGCGACCTTCTCCTTGTTCGGAACGCCGGAAGCCTTCTCGATCTTGCACGCCTTCTTGATAAGAACGGGTGCGGGCGGAGTCTTGGTGATGAAGGTGAACGAGTGGTCGGCATACACGGTGATTATGACCGGGATTATCATGCCTGCGTCGTTCTTGGTGCGCTCGTTGAAATCCTTGGTAAACGAGACGATGTTGACGCCGTGCTGGCCGAGAGCCGGTCCGACCGGGGGCGCGGGAGTCGCCTTGCCTGCGGGGATCTGGAGCTTTATCATGCCAATTACTTTCTGAGCCATTTATAATGTCCTCCTTGAGAAAAATGTGGTCATGCGGAGACTTTGTCTCCTCCCACTAAGGGAACTAACTGAGCGGTTCGACCTGGTCAAGCTCAAGCTCGACCGGCGTGTCACGGCCAAACATACTGACCACGACGCGAACCTTGTTCTGTTCGGACGAGACTTCTTCGACGTTGCCGATGAAGCCGTCGAGCGGGCCGTCGGTTATCCGCACGCTGTCGCCGACGTGATAGTCCACCGTCAGCTCACGCTTGTCCACGCCGAGGGATGCGATCTCCTCGTCGCTCAGCGGTACCGGACGTCCTCCCGGACCGACAAATCCGGTCACTCCGCGCACGTTGCGCACGACGTGCCAGCTGTCGTCGTTCATTATCATCTTCACCAGCACATAGCCGGGGAAGAGGTTGTGCTCCTTCTCGACCGTCTTGGAGTTTTTGACCTCCTGCACTGTTTCGGTGGGGATCGAAACCTCGTAGATATAGTCGTGGAGCTTGCGGTTTTCAACGGTTGTAAGTATCGTCGCCGCCACCTTGGACTCGTAGCCCGAGTAGGTGTGAACGACGTACCACCTTGCCTCTTCAGCCATTGTCTAACTCCTTATGCTGCCGCCGCGCCGGGATTAACCAGGCGGATGAGCAGGGACACGCCCTCGCTTGCGGCAAGGCTGAACAGCGCGATCACAGCACCGACGATAATGACCGTGACGATAACGACAGCGGTGTTATTGACGGTCTGCTTTGCGGTGGGCCAAACGACCTTTTTGAGTTCGCTGCGAAGCTCGCGGAACCACTTGGCGATCGAACGACCCATGCGAACAAAGATGTTCGGCTTCTTTTCCTTCTCTGCCATGCGGTTACCTCGTTTCCCTGTGAACTGTGTGCTTGCGGCAGAAGCGGCAGTACTTTTTGATCTCGACACGGTCGGGATCGTTCTTCTTGTTCTTCATTGTGTCGTAATTGCGCTGCTTGCACTCTTCACAAGCGAGCGTGATTTTGACTCGCGAACTGACTGTAGCCATATTTAGCGGCACCTCCTTGATAAAAATTGCCTCCCTTTGCCGGTGAATCGGTGCTTTTTCCTGTGCGAAAAACCTGTTGCCGCATTTTTTCGCACACAAAAAAAGAACCCCTCATGGAAAGGTACACTAATCATACCACATGAGGGGTCCTTTTGTCAACACAGAATTTCCTGAAAAACGGGAAAATCTGCACAAAATCGATGTTCATTCGGCGTATGCGCCGGTTATTTCTATCGTATTCCCGTCGGGGTCTTTCAGCATAAAGTACCAGTAAGGCGCCGC
Organism: uncultured Oscillospiraceae bacterium; assembly: GCA_964493515.1. Classification (GTDB taxonomy): domain Bacteria; phylum Bacillota; class Clostridia; order Oscillospirales; family JAAYOS01; genus CANRIN01. Next base: position 3,869 of record CAZBNJ010000024.1, read on the forward strand.
CTGCTTGATAAAGCGTATCTCGGTTAGACCCGAGCCGATGCCGAGCAATCGTATGCGCTCGTACTCCGCGCGCAGATCGTCCGTGCAGAGGTTTATCACCACTTTTCCGCAGTTTTCGGAGGCAAGGATTCGGTGATAGTCGTCGTACAGCGGATCGTATTCGCCGCGAGTCTCGACCATGTCGGGGTGTTCTTCGTCGAAGTGTCCGTTCATTACCGACATCACGAGCCCGTCGAGAGAGAATGTGGCAAATCTGGTCGCATTTTGATGTGCGACATTGCGCTCAAACAGCTTTTTGTAGAAATCGAGACACTTTTCAAAGTCGTCGGTAATTATGTAGATGCTTCCGCTTGTTATCATGCCAGTTCTCCTTTCGGTGGAGCAAAAAATGGCTGGCGGATTGCTCCGCCAACCATTTCGCGCAGCCCTTTATTTCAGATACGTTTCAAACCAGTCGCCCATCTCCTTGAGGCGGGATATGCGGTTTTCCGGCTTGCCCGAGCGGCTCAGCTCGTGGTTCTCGTCTTTGAACAGGCATATCTTTGCGTCGACACCGTTCTGCTTGAGCGCGTTGTACATCTGGATTCCCTCGCTCATCCAGCAGCGGAAGTCGTGGTCAGAGTGGATGAACACGGTCGGCGTCTTGGCGTTGTTCGCGTACTTCAGCGGCGAGTGATCCCAGAACACGTCGCTGCCCGCCCACGGGTCGGTCTCCATCTGGGTCAGGTTGTGATAGTGACCGATGTCGGTGGTCAGACACTTGGTGAAGTAGTTGGATATCGAGCGCTGGCTCGCCGCCGCCTTGAAGCGGTCGGTGTGGCCGATGACCCAGTTGGTCATAAAGCCGCCGTAGCTCCCGCCGAGCACGCCCATGCGGTTCTCATCAAGCTCCGGCTCGCGCTTTATCACCTCGTCGGTGAACTCCATGATGTCGTTGTAGTCGATGCCGCCGAGCTTGCCGGTTATGTCCGCAAAGTCGCTGCCGCGTCCGTTCGAGCCGCGCGGATTGCAGAAGAATACATAGTAGCCCATCGCGGCGTACGCCTGCATCTCGTGGAAGTAAGCGGAGGTGTAGACCGCCTTCGGCCCGCCGTGTATCTCGAGCAGTCCGGGATACTTTTTGCCCTTCTCAAAGCCGATCGGGCGCATTATCCAGCCCTCTATCTCAATGCCGTCCGAGTTGGTAAAGACAAAGCGGTCGGCGTGCGCTATCTCGTGGCTTTCGACATAGCTGTCGTTTATCGAGCTGCGGCGCACGGCGACTCCGTTTTCGACGGTGTACAGCTCCTGCATACCGTCCGGGCTGTCGCCGGTGAAGGCTATCTTTCCGTCGCGTACGTCAAAGCTCTGCACCGAGCAGGGCGCGTCGAAGCTCTTGACAACGTGTCCGTCGCGGTCGATGGCAACTATCCTGCCGGTGCTCCAGTTGTCGTAGGACGCGTAGAGCAGACCGTCCGAGCCGCGCAGCATGCCCATCAGCGCGAGGTCGTTCTCCTCGCCGATGCGCTCATAGCGGTTCTCGCTGATGATATAGCGGTACATGAGCGAGTTGGAGTGGCTGTCCTTGCAGGGGTTGGACATGAAGAATATAGTGTTGTCGTCAAAGAAGTTCGCGCGGTCGACGCACATCGAATCGGGGTTTATCAGCTCGGTCGTCTTGTCGCCCGCGATGTCGTAGATAAACAGGCCGCCGCGGCGACGCTTTGCGCCGATAAGCTCGCTTCCGCTGAACACGATCTTGCTGCGGTCGGGGCTGAGGTTCGCGTCTCCGCACTCGAACATGGGAGTGGTTATGCGCTTGAAGCTGCCTTCCTTGCGGCTGTACAGCCCGAGCGCCGGACGCTTCTTGTTCGAGAAGCCCTGACCGTTCAGCCAGAAGGGTATCTCGTCGAACACCTGATATCCCTTGCGCTTCGGACGCTCCTCCTCCGGAAGCGCGTTCTGCGTTGCGCGGACAAGGTAGAGATTATCGGTTATCTGAGTGACGGCACCGGCCGCAGCCGGTATCTCGAAGTACAGCTCCGCCTCGCCGCCGTCGGGGAAGATGCGGTAGAACTGCGTCTTTACGTCCTCCGGCTTCGCATCCTTTTTCGGAGGCGTGCGGCGGGAGGTGAAGATCACCGCGCCGGTATCCCGCTCGAAGAACGCTCCGCGGTCGCTGCCCGAGTTGGTCAGAAGCCGTACCGACTGCTTTTCGCCGTCGTACAGCCAAAGTTTGGACTTGTAGCCGTTGGAGTCCTTGTCGCAGCGGCTCTCGGCGAACACGACGAACCGTCCGTCCGGCGATATCTTCGCGCCGGAGAGGGTGGAGAACTCGTATATGTCCTCATACTGAACCAGTTTCTTTTCCATTATTTCTTCTCCTCCCCGATGATGTACTTCGAGAACCACTCCTGCATCTCAAGCAGGCGGGATATGCGGTTTTCGGGCACGCCCGAGCGGCTCAGCTCGTGGTTCTCGCCCTCGAACAGGCAGAGCCGCGCGTCGACATTGTGGAACTTGAGCGCGGTGAACATCTGGATGCCCTCGACCATCCAGCAGCGGAAATCCTGGTCCGAGTGGATGAACAGCGTCGGGGTCTTTGCCTTGTCCGCATACTTCAGCGGCGAGATGTCCCACAGATAGTCAAAATCCTCGTGCGTGGAGCTGCGGTGCTGCGAGCGGGTGAAAGTATGTCCGATGTCGCTCGTAAACTCAAAGCTCACCCAGCTTGCTATCGAGCGCTGGCTGCACGCCGCCTTGAAGCGGTCGGTGTGACCGATTATCCAGTTGGTCATGTAGCCGCCGTAGCTTCCGCCGAGCACGCCCAGCTTTTCCGCGTCGATCTGCGGCACGACCTTGAGCGCGTGGTCAACAAACGCCATCAGGTCGTCGTAGTCTATCGTGCCGTACTTGTGCCAGATGTCCGCAAACTCGTCGCCTCTGCCGTCCGAGCCGCGCGGGTTGCAGAACAGGACAAAGTATCCGTCCGACGCGAACATCTGCATCTCGTGGAAGAACGCCTCGCCGAACGCGGTGCGCGGGCCGCCGTGTATCTCGAGCAGGGCGGGGTAGCTCTTCGACGCGTCATAGCCGGCGGGACGCAGCATCCATCCGTCTATCGTGTCGCCGTTCGAGTTGGTAAAGCCGATGTTCTCGGGAACGGACACCTCATAGTCGGCAAGCGCCGCGCCAAAGTCGGTTATACGTCTGCCGTTCAGGACTATCTCGGGCGTGCGGTCGTTGAATATCTCGACATATGCCAGCTTGTCGCCGCAGATGTCAAAGGCGTCGATACCGCACATCGGAGCGATGTCCTCGTGCATCACGCCGTCCTTGTCGACGTGGACGAGCGTGTTCTTGTAGCCGCGAAGGTCGATGTAGTAGAGGTCGTCGCCGATGAGCTTCTGCATAAGACCGCCGCCGAGACGCGCGTCGCTGCCGACGTGGTTCATGCAGGGGTGTATCTCCTCCGCGCCGAGCTGCTTCAGCTCCTTCGTCTTCGGGTCGAGGGTGTAGAGCATCGCGCTCTCGCTCAGCCCGAACTTCTCGCCCTTCGAGGCGGCGAGGATGAGGTCGCCGCAGGCGCGCGGACGTACCCACATTATGCGCAGCTCGTCGCTCGGCTCGAGTATCGTCTCGGTGCTGCCCGACGCGATGTCGTAGACATACAGACCCGCCTTCATGCCCGGGCGCACCTTGTCAAACTCGTTTCCGATGAAGTATAGCTTGCCGTCTGCGGCAAAGGCGGAGCGGGCGTCGAACTTCTCGCCGGTCACGCGGGTGGACTTGTCCGCCGCGCGGTCGTATATGTACAAGGTCGAGCGAGTGCCGTAGGTAAAGCCGGCGCCGTTTGACCAGAAGGGAGCCTCGTCTATCGGGCGGTAGGGCGGGTTTGCGAGCCGCTCGAGCGTCTTTTCACGGTCGGGCGCGTCGTCGGCGGGGTAGTTGAGATCGGTCTTTGCGGTGAGCAGGTAGAGACTGCCGTCGATGTGCGTAAGACCGCCAGCCGAATAGGGCAGCGTGAAGGCGATGGCAGCCTCGCCGCCGTTCGGGTTTATCTCATAGAAGGAGGTGAAACGCTCCTTTTTGTCGGCCTTCTTCTTGTCCTCGGAGCTGCGGCGAGCGGGGAAGAGTATCTTGCCCTCCGGCGTCCAGCATATCGAGCCTGCGTCGCCTCCGGCGGTGAGCGCGCGTGCGCCGCCCTCGTCGGCTATCCACAGGTCGCGCTTGTAGCCCTTGCGCTCCTCGTTTACCGAAGCGACCACGAACGCAAGTTTCGTGCCGTCCGGCGAAAAGCGCGGCTCGGACACGAACTTCAGCTCGCAGAGCGTCTCGGCGGTGATCTTCTTTTTCATCTCATTCATCCTTTCGTTGCCAGAGTATCCAACCGGACTTGCCGGTCAAACCTTCCCGTTTTTCATCGCGGCGAGATAGCCCTCGAGTATCAGGCTCGCCGCAACCGCATCCACCGTGTTTTTGCGGTTTTTGCCGTGCACGTTCGCGTCGGAGAGTATGCGGTGCGCGTCTACGGTGGTGCGGCGTTCGTCCCACAGATCGCATCGCACGCCGGTGCGCTCGGAAAGTATCGCCGCAAGCTCGTGCGACCGTTCGGAGCGTGCGCCCGCGCTGCCGTCCATGTTCAGCGGATTTCCGAGCGCTATCCGCTCCGGCTTGCGCTCGTTTATCAGCTCGATAAGCTGACGCTCGGCGGCACGCGGGCCGTTTGCCCGCAGCACCATCGTCTCGCCGACGAGCGTTCCGCTGAGATCGCTTATCGCTATACCTGTTCGGCTGTCGCCGTAGTCTATCGCCATCACTCGCATTTGAAACCTCCGAGAAGTATCTCCACCGCGCGTCCGGCGAGCCGCAGACCCGCTGCCGGCGGTACCCAGGACACGCTGCCCGGAGTTCCGCGCCGGTTTGGACTGTCCTCCGGCTGAAAACGCGGCGTGAGCGGCGGTTCGTCGCTGTACAGCACCTCAAGTGAGTCGACGCCGCGCTTGCGAAGCTCGGTGCGCATCACTCGCGCCAGCGGACAGACCGACGTTTGGTAGATGTCCGCGAACCGAAGGCGCGACGCGTCCAGCTTGTTGCCGGTTCCGAGCGAGCAGAGAATGGGTATCCCGCGTGCCTTTGCGGTGAGTATCAGGTCGATCTTCGCGCTTACCATGTCTATCGCGTCGACTATCAGGTCGGGCGCTGGAGAGAAGAATCGCTCGCGCGTGTCGGCGGTGTACAGTTCAAACATCTCATGTATCTCGAGCGCGGGGTTTATGTCCAGAAGGCGCTCCCGCATGACCTCGGTCTTGGGTCTGCCCACGGTCGAGCCGAGCGCGCAGAGCTGTCGATTGATGTTTGTCGCCGACACGCGGTCGCCGTCCACGATGGTCAGCCTACCGATACTCGCCCGCGCGAGCGCCTCGGCGCACCAGCTGCCAACTCCGCCAAGCCCAAACACCGCGACGTGTGACGCGGCGAGCCTGTCGAGGGCATCGTCGCCGAGCAGCATCCGCTCGCGGTCAAACAGCTCATGCCTCATAACTTGCACCCGACTTTCCGCTTTTTCCCAACGCGTTTTGATAAAAAACGTGCCCCATCATGATGATGGGGCAGTCTTCGCTTTTCACCCGCGCCCGATGTGGGGCCGCATTAAAACCTGCACACACATGCAGGTGGGTTCGCTCTCCACGGCTTTACCGCTTCCAACTTCCAACCGCGAAATGCAGTCGGGAGGCCTGCGAACCGCCGAGGAAGTCCGCGATCCCGTTTAAGGAAATGTGGGTTTAATGAAACCCAGACACTTCGGTGCGGGGAGGAGGCGTTCCTCCTCGCCAATAGGATACCACATATCGGCGCGAAATTCAACAGGGAATTTGCGGCTTACTCCTCGTCGTCGCCCTCCTGCTGGAAAAGGAACCTGTCGTACACGCGCTCAAGCTCGTCCTCGTCGTCCAGTCCGACAAGCTCTTCGGTGTCGTCGTCGTTTACGTCCACGCGGAAGATGGACACCTCCACCGACTCGACGTCGTCCGGAAGTCCCGCCTCGCAGAAGGCATAGTAGGTCTTGCCGTCCATCTCTATCGAGTCGAGAAATTCCATCTCGTACTCCTTGCCGTCCTCGTCGACGATCGTCACGAAGTCCGGGCCGAAGTTCTCCTCGTGCTCGTGGTCATGGTCGTGCTCGTGGTTGTGATTATGATTATCCATGTCGGTGCCTCCAAAAAAGTCATTTCAAAATGATATTGCCGCGCCCACAGCAAAAGGACGCGGCAAGCTTACTACAATTATATGGTAAAACGGTTCGTTGGTCAAGAGGAAAAATCCTCGATGAGACGCCACAGCGCCTCGTCGCCCTCAACTTCGATGCCGTTCGCGAGAGCTGCGGCGTCGGCGGAGCGCAACTTGTCGGCGGACACGTCCAGCGACAGCACCGGCTCGTTCGAGTCGCTGAGGTACACCGTGAGGGCGCCGCTGTCCGCGCGCAGGATATAGCGCGTCTCGGCGACCGACTGCGGCTGTGACACTGGAAGGATGAGCGCGTTCTCGATGGGAAGCAGATATGTGGGTTCTTCGATTGGCGGAGTGCCCGCCATAGCGAAACACACCCCGATAAGCAGTATCAGCACGAGCAGCGATATTCCGCCAACAAGTTTTAGTTCTTTTGTCATGAAAAACACCTCCAAGCAGCGTTTGATGATATTTTTGCCGAAAAATCACGGACATATACGCTTTGATGGAAAATGTCGGAAAGTGCGCCGGATATCCTTGCGGCGCGGAAGAATTTGTGCTAAAATAATATCTGTCAAAAAATGCGTGGGGAGTGGTCGATCTTGAAAAAAACGTGCCGCATAGCGGCAGCGATACTTGCGGCAGTTATGCTGCTGCCCTGCTTTGCGTACGCAAAGGTGGATGCCGGTACGGGGAACAGCGAGCCTAAGACCTACACCGGCGACTATATACTGATAATGAACCGATACCTGAACGCGCTCAGCGGCAACCCGCTGTCGCTCAAAGGAAAACTGTCGGCGATAGAGACTGCGGGCGAACCTAACGCCGCGTCGCTGCTGTCTGTCGAAAATGAGACGCGTCCGATAGACCTCGGACTCTGGATGGACGACCCGACCGACCTTGAATACACCGACACGCTTTCGCTCGCGACGCTTGCCGACGAGGACGAGACATCGACCGAGACAAAGAAGCCGGGCGAGTGCGAGGTCGGCGATACCCGCGACTTTGTGACCTATCCCAACGGCGTGACTACTAAGCCGACCAAGGTGAATTTTACCCTCGTGTATAACGGCGTTATCAATGAGGGAGACACGAAGCGCAGCTGTACCATGTGGGTGCCGACTCAGCATGCCGAAGCGTCGGTGAGAGTGTACGGCGGGGCGGACACCGTTACATACAAGGAAGCCGCGACGCAGCTCGGACAGGAGTTTGACGAGAAAATATATCCGTATCTCGAGAAAAATTTCGGGGCCTATGACGACATGAACGGCGACGGCAGCGTCACCTTCCTGCTCTACGACATCGGCGGCTCGAGCGGCGGTACCTACACGGCGGGATTTTTCTACGGCGGCGACATGAATGACCTCCCCTCGTGGACGGAGGGCAACTCAACATTCCCCGGATATGTCGGCAGTACGAACCAGATGGACATAATGCATCTGAACATAAGCACGATACCGAACAGCGGAATGATGCGCCTGAAAAAGACGCTCGCGCATGAATTCGTGCACCTTCTGGTATATTCGTCCTATCGCCGCATGGGCGTGAGCGGTATATCGAATCCGGCGACATACGGCGTGCTACCCACCTGGATGAACGAGGGCATAGCACAGGCGGCGGAGCACAATATTTACGGCGAGACGCTGACCGACCGCATAGGAGAGTACAACAGATACAGCCCGCTCTACGCGCACAATATGCTGATGAGCTATAAGTTTGAGGGACTGACCGGTGACGAGACTCTGTTCAGGTACGCGCAGAGCTATCTCGCGATTCTCTACCTGCAATCGCGCGTGGCGGAGCTTAACGGCACGACCGGCGTAGAGCTTTACAAAAAGATTATCGGAAGCGGCGATCTGCGCGTTATCAACAGCGAAAGCGAAGCAAGTACGGCAAATGAGAAGCTCTGCTCGGTCGTCGCGAGCGCGCTTTCGAGCGGCAAGAACCTGGGAACGACCATCACGATAACGCTGATGCAGGATTTCAACATCGCGACGGTGCTTGAAGAGCCGCAGGGGAGATACGGCTTCGGCAGGTTCACTGAGGCGCTCAAGGACATCGACCGCAAGCCGACCGACGCGACCGTGCTGTCCAAGTTGGACGCGGGAACGAGTTCGATATACTCGGGCGGCACGGTGCTGATAGCGCTCGAAAACGGTGTGGGACAGTTCGATCTGACCGAATTCAATGACGGCAAAGGGACGCCGACGCTTGCGGTTCGCGGACTTGAGCGCGCTATCGACGTGGGTGCGGGCGCGACATTGGTGTTCGACGCGGACGGCGTTTCGGTGAACGGGACAAAGTGGTTCTACAAGGACTGCGTCATCCGCTCGAGCAAGAACAGCGTTGCGACCGTTTCGGGCACGCTCAGCGGCAATATCAGGCTGGGATGCGACGCGAAGGTGAACGGCGAGCTTGTGATAGACGGCGGAAGCATCGAGCTTATCGGCGTCGGCATATCCATACCCGCAGGCGGAAAGATAACTTCCGGAGCGGCTGCGGCAGAGGGCGCGCAGGTCATTAAGGCGACCGAAGCGACGGTCACGCGCGGCGAGGAGAGCGAGATAGAGCTTGGGTTCACCGCGTCGGCGGTGACAAGCTCCGCGTCGGGCTTCTTCGCGCAGGGATATCCGACCATAGCCGACGGCAAACTGAAGGTCAAGACGCTGAGCACCGTTGTGGGCGGACAGAGCGCGGTCGTGAGCGTCAAGGTGCTCGACGGGCTGAACGTCCCTGTGACGATAACGGTCGGGAAAGTCGAGTGCGAGGTCGCGGTAAACGCGCCGGACAAGGTGTACGGTGAGGCTATCGAACCGACCGTCACCGCGACCGACAATGGCGCTGCGGTCGACCTCAGCGACGCTACGATAAAGCTGGAGTACAAAAAGGACGGAGCTAAGGCTGAGCCGAAGAACGCGGGGAGGTACACTGTCACCGCGAGCGTAGATAGCGACGAATACTACGGCAGCGCGACCGCCGAGTTTGAGATAGCCAAGCGGCCGCTTACGATAACCGACATCAGCGCGGTAGGACGCAAGGCGAACGGCTCTAAGTCGGTAGAGGTGCGCGGTACGCTGAATGGCGTGCTCGACGCGGACAAGCAGTCGGTGAAGCTGAACCTTTCGGGAAGCATGGAGGACGCGAATGAGGGCGAGGACAAACCTGTCACCGTCACGGCGACTCTGAGCGGCAGCGCTGCGGGCAACTACTACATAGACGGCGAGCTTCCGACCGACATCACGGTCACGATAACCGAGGCGTCGACCACGCCGAGCGTACCGAGCGGTCCGACGGTCGGCGGCTCATTTGTCGGCGGGGGTTCGGACGACGAGGAAGAGCCTGAGCCGTCCGCAGAGCCGATAGCCGTTGAAAAGGACGAGAAAAGCGGCACGGTGACAACGCGCGGTGAGACGAGTGCGAGCGTGGACACCGCTGCGGTAGCCGACGCGGAGAGCGTGCCTGTAACAAAGTTTGTGCTCGACGGCGCGACCGTCAGCGCGGCGACGGCGGAGATCGCCGGAATGCTGGGCGAGGGCGACGTTCTGACGGTGTCAGTGACAAGCGAAAAGAACGCCGACGGCGAGATACTTCGCGATATAAGCGTTACGCTCGGCGAGGACATCGTATCGGGCATCCCGCTTACCGTTGAGTTGGACGCGAGGAAGTTCGGCGCGGGCAGCGTCGCGTACATCGTTTCGGAGGACGGCAGCGAGCAGATGGTTATGCAGTCCTGCAAATCGGGCGATTCGTTTGTTGCCGAGTTGGAGTCGGGCGTGAAGATAGTCATACGCGACGAGTCGAAGGCGTTTGAGGACACCGAGAAGCACTGGGGCAAGGATTCTGCGGACTTCGCGACCTCGCACGGCCTGTTCGTCGGTACCTCGGACACCGAGTTCTCGCCGGACGAGCCGATGACGCGCGGCATGATAACGACTGTGCTTTGGCGGCTTGCCGAGCGTCCGAGCGGCGGTGACGGCACATTTGACGATGTGTCCGCCGATATGTACTACGCCGAGCCGATCGCGTGGGGGATCGAAAACGGGATAGTCAAGGGCGTCGGGGACGGCATGTTCGCGCCGAACGACGCGGTGGACAGAGAGTCGGTGGCGATAATGCTTTACCGATTCGCGCAGAAGAACGGGCTTGTTTCGGAGGAGAACGCGGGCGACCTGGATGGATTTGCCGACGCGGACAGCGTGTCGCCGTGGGCGCAGAAGGAGCTTGCGTGGGCGGTGTCGGTGGGCATAATCACCGGCAAGGACGGCAATCGCCTTGAGCCTACCGCTTGCGCAACGCGCGTTGAAGTCGCGACGATGATGTGGCGGTATCTGCGCTTTGCGATAGCCTCGTCGTCAAGATAATAAAAGTTGGGGGATAGGGTATGAACAGGGGATCTACGATAAAGAAGCTGCTGCTTTCGGTGCTTTTTCTGCTGCTGGCGATATTCCTGCCGCACCTGACCGCAAGGGTGCCACGGCTTGAGGAAGCGCTCATAGTCATGCACATACCGGTGTATCTCTGCGGATTTGTCTGCGGAGCGCCGTGGGGATTTGTTGTCGGCATGGTATCGCCGATACTGCGCTCGGTGATATTCGGCGTGCCCGGACTCTACCCCGACGCGGTGGCGATGATGTTCGAGCTTGCGTTCTACGGACTGCTCGCGGGCGCGTTTTTCGACGTGTTCGGCAAGGCTTTCAAAGCGCGGAGGGTCGGCGCGAGCTATCTTGCGCTGATAGTTGCGATGCTTGGAGGCCGCGCGGTCTGGGGACTTGTGCGGCTTGTGATGATGCTTGTAGGCAGCGTGAGCATAACCTGGTCGCAGTTCGTGTTCTACGCGTTTACAAACGAGTGGTCGGCGATAGTGCTGCACATCCTGATAGTGCCGGGCATCGTGGCGCAGATGTACCGCGCGAGGAAATAGTGAAATTTCGGTGTTGACAAAATTAGTACCATATGGTACTATTATTTCGGAGGGACGGTTTGAAGACGCAGGGTGGTTTCTTGATGAGCCGGATAAAACTCATCAGCGGGCGGCTGTTTGAGCGGACGCTCGCCGAATCGGGCGTGAACGAATTCAACGGCGCGCAGGGCAAGATACTCTATGTGCTGTGGGAGTTCGGCGACCAATCGATAGTTGAGATATCCAAGCGCACCGGGCTTGCAAAGACCTCGCTCACGTCCATGCTCGAGCGGATGGAGCAGGCGGGGCTTATCACCAGGACCGCCGACGCGGAGGATCGCAGACGGCTGCTCATCTCGCTTACCGAACGCGCGCGGGAGCTGAAGGATGAGTACGACCGGGTGTCCGACCGTGCAAGCGAGGTGTACTACGAGGGCTTTTCCGAAGCCGAAGTCGCCGAGTTTGAGGACTATCTGCGCCGAATCCTGAAGAATCTCACCGAAGCCTCCGAAAAACTCGAGAAATCGAGAAGGAAAGAGGAATAGCCATGACCAAAATATCTCTGCCCGAGGCATCGAACTCGTTCTGTCCGCAGTCATTGTTCGTGTATGGCACATACAAGGAGGACGGCAGTCCGAACTTCGGGCTGTTCAGTTGGGTCTCGTATATGTGGGACAGCGAGTTCGGCGTGATAGCGTCCATAGGAGAGCCAAAGCTGACGCTTGATATGATACGCGAAAAGCGCGTGTTCTCGGCAAACCTGGTAAACGAGGAGCTGCTCGACGCAGCATACTACTTCGGCACGCACAGCGGCGCGGACGAGGACAAGGTCGCGGCGACCGGTGTGAAGGTCGCGCGCGGCGAGAAGCTGGACGTACCGACGCTCGCCGACAGTCCGTGGACGTTCGAGCTGGAGGCGACCAAGATAATCGACCTCGCCGAGGGCGGCGGCGCGGTACTGTTCTGCAAGATACACAACACGTCGGTCGACGAGCGGCTGGTCGACAGCTCGCTTGCCGCCGAGGAGCGGCTGCGGCTCTGCTCGCCGGTGCGCTATGTGGACGGCAAGTTCTTCTCCGGCAACGACGGCAGGCGGCTCGGCGACTTCGAGGGCTGAGCGAAACGCAGATAAAAACAAGGATGCGTACCCGAGTGGGCGCGCATCCTTGTTATATTTTGCGTTAATCCTTTGTCGGATCGGTCGAACCGCGCACGATTATGCTGTGGTCGAGCAGTATCCGCTTCGGGGTGGTTTTTTCGCCGCTCATAATGCCGGCGAGCATTCGTATCGACTCGGCGCCCATCTCGAAAAACGGCTGTGCCACGGTGGTTATCCGGGGGAAAGCGGTGGCAGAGCGACGGTTGTCGAATCCGGTGACCGCGACCTCCTGCGGTATGCGAATACCGGCACGCAGAAGCGTGTTGACAAAGCCGAGCGCGGTCGCGTCGTTGACGCAGACCACCGCGTCCGGACGCTCGTCCTTGGGCAGCTTCAGCCACTGTTGCGCCACATTGGCAGCGCCGTCGTAGCTGTTTGTCATCCACTCGAACAGGTGAATAGACTGTCTGTCCTCTGAGATACCGCCGTCCTTCAGCGCTCGCCGAAAGCCGTTTTCGCGCTCTATCGAGTAGTGCATGGTGTGATTCGGAATGCTGCGGTGCCCTATGAAGGCAAAGCGCTTGCGGCCGCCCTTTATCAGCATCTCGGTCATCTGATAGCACGCCGCCTCATCGTCTATCGACACCGCGTACGACTCGGGTATATCGAGATAGTCGGCGCACTGAACGACGGGACATCTGCGGCACAGCTCTATCTTCTGCTCGTCGTCGGTGAAGAAGTTCATAAACATTATGCCGCCCGCAAGTCCGTTTTCAAAGTATTTCAGCGCATCGTTGTCGCTGTTCAGCGGGGAATAGGAGAGGATGATGTCGTATCCAAGCTCCTTTGCCGCCGAGGCCGCTCCGCGTATCATGTCGTCGTCTATCACGCCGCTGACAACAAGTATGGTGCGATTTTTGCTGCGACCCAGGTTGCGTCCGACGATATTCGGTCGGTAGTCGAGCTTTTCTATCGCGTCGAGCACGAGCTTCCGTGTCTTATCGCTCACCTTGTAGTTGTTGTTCAGCACGCGTGAGACGGTGGCGGCGGATACTCCCGACACCCTTGCAACGTCTTGTATCGTTGCCATTCAAGAATCCTCCGGGATATAAAATTGGGGCGAAACCGTGTGGCTTCGCCCCGATGAATCAGTCGATCACTCGAAGTCTATCGTGGCGCCGGTGGCGTCCGATTCAAGCGCGGCCTCCATGAGCTTGAGGATGCGCAGAGCCTGCTCGTTGGTAACTATCTGCTCGGCCTTGCCGTTGATGACGTCGCAGAGGTTCGAGTACAACTCGTTGTGGTCATAGGTGAAGTCGGGCAGCGGCAGATCGTCGGTCGAGCCGGCGTCGCGCGGTGCCATCGTCTTGGACAGGCCCTCGCCCATGAGTATCGGGGTCGCGTCCTTGTCCTCCCAGCTCTTGAGGATGACCATGTGTCCGGCGTCGCGGAAGTCCTTTATTATCGCGGAACCCTGATCGCCGGTCATGTACCAGTTCGGCAGGGTGATGAAGTTGCAGGTGCCGACCTCGACGGTGGCGGTTATGCCGCTCTCCCAGGTCATGTTCATGATGAAGCCGTCGTCGACCTCGTCGTTTGTGACGTGGGTCATGTGGGCATAGACCTTCTTTATCTTGCCGGGGATCATCAGAACGAGACGGTCGAGCAGATGGACGCCCCAGTCAAACATCATTCCGCCGCCCTTTGCCTTGATGCCGCGCCAGTCGCCCGGAATGCCGCGCGAGCCCTGATAGCGGCTCTCGACGTGGTAGACGTCGCCGATGAGCTTCTCGTCGAAAATCTTCTTCATGGTCAGATAGTCCTTGTCCCAGCGACGGTTCTGACGCGGATAGAAGACCTTGCCGGTCTCCTTGACGACAGCCATGACATCCTCGAGGTCCTTGCTGTTCATCATGACCGGCTTCTCGCACAGGACGTGCTTTCCGGCACGCAGCGAGCGGATGGCGAGATCCTTGTGGTCGTCGTTCGGGGTGGCGATGAGAACGACGTCGACCTTGTCGTCCGCCAGTATCTCCTCGAAGCTCGAGTAGGTGTGATAGCCGAGGCCGCGCGACCACTCCTGACGCTCCTCCTTGATGTCGAAGGTGCCCGCAAGCACCATCTTCTTCGATATGTCGGTATCCGAAGGAAGACGCTCGCGACCCTTGGTGCCGTCGTTCTTCCAGACGGTCTGACCGCTTCCGCTTCCGATGGCAACGGCGTGACCGCCGCCCATGCCGCCGCAGCCGACTATTGCTACTGCTATCTTGTTGTCGATCATAACTGAAATTACCTCCGTCTTTTTGGTGTAGGTTACAAAAGTAATCGTTTACTTCTCATTTTTCATTATCACATTTTTACATATGATTGTCAAGAAAAATTTTTCTTGCTTTTCCTCGAAAAACGCGCTATAATCAAGGGGACGGAGCGGGACTCCGAATTTACGCAGGGAGGTACGGCGGGTATGTCGCGTGATGTGCTCAAGGTCGTGTGTCGTTTCACATACAAGACGGCGTCTATGGGTACAGCTATGCCCAAAATCGCATACCGACCGACCTGTATCTGACGAAAAACGGAGCGGGTCGTGCCCGCGCCGTGCTTATCAAGCCGATTTTCGGAGCCGCGGGATGCCGTGGCTCTTTACTTTTGCGGGCAATAAACCAATATATTGCCGGAGGAAAAAGAAATGCCTATTTTGAATGTGAACGGAGTCGGAAAGGACTTCGGAGATGTTTTGGTGCTGGACGATGTGACCTTTGAGCTTCAGCCGGGCGAGCGCGTCGGGCTGATAGGGGATAACGGCACCGGTAAGACGACGCTGTTTAAGATAATTTCGGGTGAGTACCGCGCCGACCGCGGAAACGTGCACATCACACCGTCCGCGCGTGTCGGGGTGCTCGACCAGATACCGAACTATCCGGCGGGAACGACCGTTGAGATGGTGCTGCGCGAGGCGTTCAAGCGGCTGGACGACATGGCTGCCCGTATGCGCGAGCTGGAGAAGGCGATGGCGGACGGCGACGAGCGCGCCATGCGGGAGTACAGCGCGCTTGAGACCGAGTACGCGGCGAGCGGCGGCTATGACACCGAGGTAAATCTCAGCAAGGTCGCAAACGGACTGGACATCACGCCGATGCTCGGAGAGCAGTGGGAGAAGCTCAGCGGCGGCGAGCGCACGCGGATAAATCTCGCGCGCATGGTGCTCACCGACGTAGACCTCATGCTGCTCGACGAGCCGACAAACCACCTCGACATCCAGTCGACCGAGTGGCTGGAGGAGTATCTCTCGACCTTCAAGGGCGCGGTGCTGATAATCTCGCACGACCGCTACTTCCTCGACCGCAGCGTCACGCGGATAATCGAGGTCGAGGCGCACACGACCAAGTCGTGGCCGGGCAACTACTCGGCGTTCCTGCGCCAGAAGGAGGAGTACATCAAGGCCGCCGAGGCGCAGCTCGCAAAGATAGAGAAAAAGACCAAGCAGTTGGAGGACGCGGCAAAGCGCATACGGCTGTGGGCGTTTATGGGCAGCGACTGGATGATACGTCAGGCACAGTCGATAGAAAAGCGCATCGAGCGCATGAAAGCGAGCGCGCCGGTCATCGTAAAGCAGGGCAAGAATCTGCGCGCGACCTTCGGAGCGACACGTCGATCCGGAGAGGATGTGCTCAGCGTGACCGGACTTCGCAAGAGCTTCGACGACCGCACGCTCTTTTCGGAGGTCGAGCTTGAGATAAAGAAGGACGACCGCGTGGGGCTTATCGGCGCAAACGGCGCGGGCAAGACCACGCTGCTTAACATCCTGCTCGGAAAGCTCCCTCAGGACGAGGGTATCGTCAGATGGGGCGCAGGGGTTAAGATAGCCTATCTTCCGCAGCATGTCAGCTTTGAGTATGAGCACACGACGGTGGTGGACAGCGTCGCGCGGAGCCTGAACGTGAGCGAGAGCCGTGCGCGGGAGATACTTGGCCCGTTCAACTTCCGAGGCGAGGACGTGTTCAAGAACATCGACACGCTGTCCGGCGGCGAGAAGAGCCGGCTGCGGCTGTGCATACTGATGCAGGGCGGCGTGAACGTGCTGATACTCGACGAGCCGACAAACCATCTGGACATACGCTCGCGCGAGTGGCTGGAAAACGCGCTCGAGCAGTTCGACGGCACGCTGCTTCTGGTGTCGCACGACCGCTACTTCCTGGAAAAATTCGCCACGCGCATATGGTCGGTCGAGCAGGGCGGCATAATCGATTTTGACGGCGGCTACGGCGAGTATCGAGTGATAAGCGAGGAGCTTCGCCGCACGCGCGAGTCGAACGCGCCGATAAAGCAGCCGGAGAAGAAGCCCGAACCGAAAAAGGAGGCGGAACCGCAGCCGAAACGGTCGAGGGAGACCGACGCGCTGCGCAAGAAGGTGCCGATAATCGAGCAGCGCATATCGCGGCTGGAGGCGCACCTCAAGGAGATAGACGAGTGGCTGTATGAGGCGTCGACCGACCACGTCAAGCTCGGCGAGCTGCTGAACGAACGGGAGGACACCGAGCACCGCGTGGACGAGCTGATGCGCGAGTGGGAGGAGATAATGACAACGCTGGGTGACTAAGCGCAGGCGAATAACGAACCGATGAATTGTTGCAAAAGTATCCATATACGGCGTGCACTTCAACTGCAAAATTATCTATTTGGTGTATTGCAAACAGCCGCACAGCGGCATATAATAAGTTGTTGTGACTATGCAAGAGCAGGAAAATCGAACTTGCAAAATACGGAGGGCATATATGGCAAAAGAGCTTTCGCACATAGCGTCGTCTGTGCGTGCGTCGACCACGATAGCGATAGATACGAAGTATAAGGAGATGAAGGCGGCGGGGCTGGATGTGATAGGCTTCGGCGCGGGCGAGCCGGATTTCGATACGCCGGACAACATAAAGATGGCGGCGGTGCGGGCGATAAGCGCGAACTTCACCCGATACACACCTGCCGCGGGAACGGTAGAGCTTCGCGAGGCGGTGTGCGAGCGTCTGAAAAAGGACTGCGGCATCGAGTACAAGCCCTCGCAGATAGTCGTATCAAACGGAGCAAAGCAGGCACTGTTCCTTGCGCTCAAGGCTCTCATCAACCCGGGCGACGAGGTGGTCATCCCCGCGCCGTACTGGGTCAGCTACTACGAGCTTGCGATAATGACCGGCGCGAAGCCGGTAATAGTAGAGACGAACGCCGAGAGCGGATGGAAGATGACGGCGGATATGCTGCGCGCGGCGGTCACGCCGAACACCAAGGCGCTGCTGCTGAACAATCCGTCCAACCCGTCCGGCGTGGTGTACACATCCGGCGAGCTCAGCGACATAGCGCGGGTATGTGTCGAAAACGAGGTCTACATCATATCCGACGAGATATACTACCGGCTAATCTACGGCGACGCCAAGTTCACGAGCGTTGCGGCACTGGGCGAGGACGTGAAGAAACTGACGATACTCGTAAACGGAGTTTCCAAGTCGTATGCGATGACCGGCTGGCGCATAGGCTACTCGGCTGCCGAGCCGGAGATAGCGAAGGTGATATCCAACCTTCAGAGCCACATGTCCTCGGCGCCGAACTCGATAGCGCAGAAGGCGGCGGAGGACGCGCTGAGCGGCTCGCAAAGCTCGATAGAACTGATGCGCCGCGCGTTTGAGGCACGTCTGGACTACTTCGTCGAGCGCGTGCGGGGCATCGGCATCGAAATCATTTTGCCAAAAGGCGCATTTTATGTTATGATGGACATAAGCAAGTATATCGGAAGGACGCTCGGCGGTGTGGAGATACACGACGCGGACGACTTTGCCGACGCGTTCCTGTCGTCGCAGAAGGTCGCGGTCGTGCCCTGCACCGGATTCGGCGCGCCGCATCATGTGCGCTGGAGCTACGCGACCTCGCTTGAGAACATAAAGCTCGGTCTCGACCGGCTCGAGGCGTTCCTTGCCGAAAAATAAGAAGTCAAAGGGGAGTGCGCTTAAAGATGAAACCCACCTACGAAAGCCCGCTTGCAAGCCGCTACGCGTCGGAGGAGATGCTCTATCTCTTCTCGCCCGACTGCAAATTCCGCACATGGAGACGGCTGTGGATAGCGCTTGCGCGCGCCGAGCATATGCTTGGACTGCCGGTGAGCGATGAGCAGATAGCCGAGATGGAGGCGCACTGGGACGAGATAAACTACGACCGCGCCGACGACTGGGAGCGCAAGCTCCGCCACGATGTCATGGCGCACATCCACGCTTACGGCGAGCAGTGCCCGAACGCCATGCCGATAATCCATCTCGGCGCGACGAGCTGCTATGTGACCGACAACACCGACATAATCATCATGCGGTCGGCGCTTGAGCTTATCGCGGGAAAGCTGCTGCTTGCGATAGAGAAGCTCGCGGACTTTGCCGAAAAGTACGCCGACATGCCGACGCTCGGATTTACGCACTTCCAGCCGGCTCAGCTGGTGACGGTAGGCAAGCGTGCGACGCTGTGGATACGCGACCTGATGAGCGACTTCGAGGAGGTCGAGCACCGCATATCCACCCTGAAGCTGCTTGGCTCGAAGGGCACGACCGGCACGCAGGCGAGCTTCCTCGAGCTGTTCGAGGGCGATCACGAGAAGGTCAAGACGCTCGAACGGCTCATCGCAAAGGAAATGGGCTTTGAGAAGTACGAGCCGGTCAGCGGTCAGACATATTCGCGCAAGGTGGACAGCCTTGTGCTGAACACGCTCCAGGGCGTTGCCGAGTCGGCGTCCAAGTTCGCCACCGACGTGCGGCTGCTGTCCCATCTCAAGGAGATAGAGGAGCCGTTCGAGTCGAAGCAGGTCGGTTCGTCGGCGATGCCTTACAAGCGAAATCCCATGCGCTGCGAACGTATCTGCGCGCTCAGCCGCTATGTGATGATAGACGCGCTCAACCCCGCGGTGACCGCTGCGACACAGTGGTTCGAGCGCACGCTCGACGACAGCGCGAACAAGCGCATATCCACGGCGGAGGCGTTCCTCGCGACCGACGCGATACTCGGCATACTGATAAACGTCGCGGGCGGACTTACGGTGCACCCGAAGGTCATCGAGAAGCACATCATGGAGGAACTGCCGTTCATGGCAAGCGAGAACATACTCATGGACGCGGTCAAGGCCGGCGGCGATCGCCAGGAGCTTCACGAGAAGATACGCCTGCACTCGCTCGACGCGGGACACGCCGTCAAGGACGAGGGCAAACCGAACGACCTCATCGAGCGCATCGCGGCTGACCCGGCGTTCGGCATGAGCGAGGAGCAGCTGCGCGCGGGGCTTGAGCCGTCGCGCTATGTCGGACGCAGCGCCGAGCAGGTGCGCGAATACCTTGCGGACGAGGTGCGCCCGACCGTAGAGAAAAACAAAGCCCGCCTTCCGAAAAAGGAGAGCGAGCTGAAGGTCTGATGAAGATATATATAATCGGGATCGTGGCGGCGGGAAAGACTACATATTCCCGCCGTCTTTCGCAGGAACTGGGGATACCGGCATACGAGTTGGATAAGATAGTCTACGCGACCCGGCCGGAAGGCGGACAGCGAAAGCGTTCGCCGGAGGAACAGATGGCGGTGTTCGGGGAGATAGACGCGGCGGGAAGCTGGATAATCGAGGGCGTCTATCGGCCGACGCTTGACTGTGTGCTCGACCTGGCGGACAGGATAATCTTCCTCGACCCGCCGCTGAAGCTGCGAAAGCGACGAATCTTTACCCGATGGCTAAGACAGCGTCGTGGTAAGGAACAGTGTGATTATCGTCCGACGTTCAAAATGCTCCGGCTTATGTACCATTGGACGCGTGACTTTGAGCGAGACCGTCCCGAGTTTGAGGCGATGCTTGCAAACTATGCGGATAAGCTGGAGCGCGTGACCGAGCCGGTCTAATCGGCAAAGCCTTCCGCGGCGGCGTGGGCGCAGTAGTTTCGCATACAGCACTCGCGGCAGTTCGGACGGCGCGCGACACACACGGCGCGGCCGTGCAGCACCAGTCGATGGCAGAAGTTGCCCGCCTCGTCGGGAGGAAGTATTTCGCGCAGCTGCATCTCGACCTTCTGCGGGTCGGTGCCCTTGGTCAGACCAAGCAGGTTGGTTATGCGTATGCAGTGGGTGTCGCAGACATAGCTCGGCTTGCCGAAGATGTCGCCGAGCACCAGGTTTGCGGTCTTGCGGCCGACACCGGGTATCTTCAAAAGCTCCTCCATCGTGTCCGGAACTTTTCCGCCGTAGTCGTCGAGGATGACGCGGGCGGCGGCTTTCAGGTCGCGAGCTTTCATGCGGAAGAAGCCGGTCGGACGTACCATCTCCTCAAGCTCGGCGATGTCCGCGTCGGCGAACGCCTCGAGCGACGGATACTTGGCGTACAAGTCTTTTGCGACGATGTTCACCCGCGCGTCGGTGCACTGGGCGGCAAGGCGGGTGGAGAAAAGCAGCTCATAGTCCTTGCCGTAG